>NZ_JBHWWF010000019.1:0-77300 GCF_042736455.1 Streptomyces sp. NPDC060064 | reverse complement strand
TTTTTTTTTTTGCGCTGGGTTTTTTTTGGCCGCCGGGGGGGGGGGGTTGGCCACCCCCCCCATTTTACCCCCCTCTTGGTTGGGGGGGCGCGCGGGGGGGGCGGGCCCCGCCCCTCAACAGGCAGGGAGCGGTCAGGCTCCGCGCAGTACCGCCCCGGTGCGCTCGGCGGCGAGCGCCACCGCCGCGTCGCGGGCGGCCGAGGCCTCCTCGACCGTCAGCGTCCGGTCGGCGGCACGGAACCGCAGCGCGTACGCCAGCGACTTCTTGCCCTCGCCGATCTGCTCCCCGGTGAAGACGTCGAACAGCCGGATGGACTCCAGCAGTTCACCCGCTCCCTCGGTCAGTACCTTCTCGACCTCCGCGGCCGGCACCTGCTCGTCGACGACGAGCGCGACGTCCTGGGTCGCCACCGGGAAGGTGGAGATCCGCGGCGCCTGGAGCGGGCCCTGAGACGCCTGCTCCACCAGGTCCAGGTTCAGCTCCATCGCGCAGGTGCGCGCGGGCAGATGCAGGGCCTTCACCACGCGCGGGTGCAGTTCACCGGCGTATCCGACGGTCTGCTCCGCCCCGTCGATCACCACGGCGAGCTCGGCACACCTGCCCGGGTGCCACGGACCGTACTGGCCCTGGCGGACGATCAGTTCGGCCCCGGCCTCGCGCGCGACCGAGCGGGCGGACTCGACCGCGTCGGCCCAGGTGGCCGGCCGGCCCTTGCCCCACCAGCCGGCCTGCTCACGCGCACCGGCGAGCACGACCGCGACATGGCGCGGCTGCACCGGCAGCACACCGGTCAGTCCGGCGATCTCCTCGTCGGTCGGGCGGCGATGGACGGGCAGCCGCACCGCGATGCCCTCCTCCGTGGGAGCCTTGAAGACCAGGCCGGTCTCGAAGAGGGCCAGATCGTGGCTGCCGCGGCCGTCGTTGCGGCGCAGCGCGCCGAGCAGTCCCGGCAGCAGCGTGGTGCGCAGCGCGGGCTCCTCGTCGGAGAGCGGGTTGACCAGCGTGACCAGCCGGCGGCAGGTGTCGTCCGCCGGGATGTCCAGCTGATCGAGGATCTGCTCGCCGATGAACGGGTAGTTCAGCGCCTCGACACAGCCGGCGCCGGCCAGCGCGCGGCCGACGCGGCGGTGCAGCCGCTGCCGTCCGGTGAGCCCACGGCCGGGCGGCGGCGTGGGCAGCGTCGAAGGCAGGTTCTCGTAGCCCTCGAGCCGGATGACCTCTTCGGCGAGGTCGTTCGGCTCGCTCAGGTCGGGACGCCAGGACGGGACGGTGACGACCAGTTCGTCCTGCCCGTAGACGTCACAGCCGACCTCCTGGAGGCGGCGTACGACGGTCTCGCGGCCGTAGTCGACGCCCGCGACGCGGTCGGGGTGGTCCGCCGGCATCGAGATCGTACGAGGCGCGGACGGCGCGACGATCTCGGTGACGCCGGCCTCGGCGGTGCCACCCGCGAGGAGCACCAGCAGGTCGACGGTCCGCTGCGCGGCCGCAGCCGCGGCCTGCGGGTCGACGCCCCGCTCGAAGCGCTTGGACGCCTCGGAGGCCAGCTTGTGCCGGCGCGCGGTACGGGCGATGGTGATCGCGTCGAAGTGCGCGGCCTCGATGACGACCTCGGTGGTGCCCCGGACCTGGCCGGTCTCGGCGTCCGTCTCGGAGTCGGCGATCTCGGTGTTGGCGCCGCCCATGACGCCCGCGAGGCCGATCGGCCCGCGGTTGTCGGTGATGACCAGGTCTTCGGCGTCCAGGACGCGGTTGACTCCGTCGAGGGTGGTGAGCTTCTCGCCGGGCTCGGCGCGGCGCACTCCGATCGGCCCGTCGAGACGGGAGCGGTCGTAGGCGTGGAGCGGCTGGCCGAGCTCGAGCATCACATAGTTGGTGACGTCGACAGCGAGCGAGATCGGGCGCATCCCGGCCTTCTGCAGCCGGCGCTGCAGCCAGATCGGGGAGCGGGCCTCGGGCTCGAGGCCGACGACCGTACGCGCGGTGAAGCGGTCGCAGCCCATCGGGTCGGAGACCCTCACCACGTAGCCGAAGGAGTTCGGGACGGGGACGTCGAGCAGCGCCGGGTCGCGCAGCGGCAGGCCGTACGCGATGGCGGTCTCGCGGGCGACGCCGCGCATCGAGAGGCAGTAGCCGCGGTCGGGTGTGACGGCGATGTCGAGTACCTCGTCGACGAGCTCCAGGAGCTCGATCGCGTCGGTGCCGACCTCGTACTCCGGCGGCAGCACGATGATGCCGCCGCTGCCGTCGTCGCCCATGCCCAGCTCGTCGCCGGAGCAGATCATGCCGTGGGAGGTCTTGCCGTACGTATCACGCGCGGCGATCGCGAAGTCACCGGGCAGGACGGCGCCCGGCAGGACCACGACGACCTTGTCGCCGACGGAGAAGTTGCGCGCGCCGCAGACGATCTCCTGCGGCGCACCGGTGCCGTTGGCCATGCCGACGTCGACGGTGCAGAAGCGGATGGGCTTCTTGAACTCCGTCAGCTCCTCGATGGTCAGCACCTGGCCGACGACGAGGGGGCCCTTGAGCCCGGCGCCGAGCTGCTCGACGGTCTCGACCTCGAGGCCGGCGGAAACGAGCTTGGCCTGGACGTCACGGCCGGTCTCCGTCGCCGGCAGGTCGACGTACTCCCGCAGCCAGGAAAGCGGGACGCGCATCAGATCTCCATCCCGAACGGCCGAGTGAACCGGACGTCACCCTCGACCATGTCTCGCATGTCTTCGACGTTGTGGCGGAACATCAGCATCCGCTCGATGCCGAACCCGAAGGCGAATCCGCTGTACTTGTTGGG
Organism: Streptomyces sp. NPDC060064; assembly: GCF_042736455.1. Classification (NCBI taxonomy): domain Bacteria; kingdom Bacillati; phylum Actinomycetota; class Actinomycetes; order Kitasatosporales; family Streptomycetaceae; genus Streptomyces; species Streptomyces sp. NPDC060064. The sequence continues at coordinate 74,505 of NZ_JBHWWF010000019.1, read as the reverse complement.
GTCGACGCCGCAGGCGATGAGCACCTTCGGGTTGACCATGCCGCAGCCGCCGAGCTCGATCCAGCCCTCGCTGCCGCAGGTGCGGCAGGGCCGGTCCGGGTTGCCCACGGACTCGCCGCGGCACACGTAGCAGACCATGTCCATCTCGGCGGACGGCTCGGTGAACGGGAAGAAGTTCGGGCGGAGCCGGGTCTTCATGTCCGGGCCGAAGAGCGCCTGGACCATATGGTCCAGCGTGCCCTTGAGGTCGGCCATGGTCAGGCCCTCGTCGACAGCGAGCAGCTCGATCTGGTGGAAGACCGGGGTGTGGGTCGCGTCCAGCTCGTCGGTGCGGTACACGCGGCCGGGGACGACGACATAGACGGGCGGCTCGCGGTCGAGCAGGGTGCGGGCCTGGACCGGCGAGGTGTGGGTACGCAGCACGATGCCGGACTCGTCGTCCGTGGTGCCCTTGGGGCCCTGGACGAAGAAGGTGTCCTGCATCTGGCGCGCCGGGTGGTCGGGCACGAAGTTCAGGGCGTCGAAGTTGAACCACTCCGCCTCGACCTCGGGGCCCTCGGCGACCTCGTACCCCATGGATACGAAGACGTCCTCGAGCCGCTCCATGAGCGTGGTGAGCGGGTGGCGGGCGCCGGCCGGGATCCGGTCGTGGGGCAGCGTGACATCCACTGCCTCCTCGACGAGCACCCGGGCGTCGCGCTCGGCCTCCAGCTCGGCCTGGCGGGCGGCGAGGGCCTTGCTCACGGCCCCGCGGGCCTGGCCCACGCGCTTGCCGGCCTCGGCCTTGGCCTGCGGCGGCAGCGCGCCGATCTCCCGGTTGGCGAGCGCGAGCGGTGAGGCACCACCGGTGTGCGCGACCTTCGCGTGGGCGAGAGCGTCGAGGTCGCCGGCGGCGGCGAAGGCGGCGAGCGCCTCGTCCCGCATGCGCTCGATCTCTTCCGGTTTCAGTGCCTCGACCTCAACAGGGTCGTACGACTTATTGGGTGCGGACATCTCTTCCCGTACTTCCGATGGGCTGGCTGGGGCCCCCGCTCGTCGACCGAGGACGCAAAGGTGCCAAAGAACGAGTCTAACGGGGTGTGGAGAGGCAAATGAGCCCGCGGGCTGCCTAGGCCAGGTAAGCCGGGGCGCCGACGGGCAGAATAAATCGGAACTCGGCGCCGCCGCCGGGTCCACGGCCGACGGTGATCGTCCCGCCGTGCGCTTCGACGATGCCCTTGACGATGTAGAGACCCAGGCCCGTACCGCCGCGCTTGCTTCCCCGCCAGAAGCGGGTGAAGACACGGCCCATCGACTCCTCGGGGATGCCGGGACCTTCGTCGCTCACGGTGACGGCCGTTCCCTTCTCGTCGTCCTTCGCGGATGCCGGTGCCACCTCGATGGTGACGGTTCCCTCGCCGTGGCGCACCGCATTTTCCAGCAGATTGCCGAGTACCTGGTCGATCTTGTCCGGATCGGCCCACATATCGGGCAGCTCCCGCTGGATGCGTACGAAGAACCGGTCCGGCCGCTGGCCGCTGGCTATGTGGGCCTGGATGTGCCGGCCGACGGCCGCCGCTATATCGACGGGCTGGCGGCGCACTTCGAGCCGTCCGGAGTCGATACGGGAGATGTCGAGCAGCTCCGCGATCAGCCGGGTGACACGGTTCGCGTCGGCGTCGACGGTCTCGAGCATCAGCCGCTTCTGGTCGTCGGTGAAGCGTTCCCACTTGGCGAGCAGCGTCGCTGTGAACCCCTTGACGGAGGTGAGCGGGGAGCGCAGTTCATGGGCGACGGTGGCGATCAGCTCGGCATGGCTGCGTTCGGTACGGCGCCGGGCCTCGGTGCCGCGCAGGCTGATGACCAGCCTGCGCAGGGGGCCGGTGGGGCGCTCGCGCACATAGCGGGCGGAGACGAGCACCTCACGGCCGCCGGGCAGCAGGAGATTGCGCTCGGGCTGGCCGACACGAGTGGCGAGTCCGCCGTACGGATCGGTCAGCGTCCACCAGCGGCAGCCCTTGAGGTCCTCCAGGGGCAGCACGTGCTCCAGCGGCAGGCCCAGCGCATCGGCCTTGGACACGGCGGTGATCCGTACGGCCGCGTCGTTGAAGCAGATCACCCGGCCGGTCTCGTCGGCGACGACCAGTCCGTCGGGAAGGTCGTCGGGGTCGATCCCGTACATGTCGGAGCCGTCGGAATGGCACAGCAACGCCCCGTGTGTCCCCGCGGGCCTGCTCGTCCCGACAGCCATCCCCGTACCCCACCTCTCCGACGGTGCAGTGGGCCCCCGAGCCCGTCACCCTACTAGCTGGAAGTGACGGAGCGGACCCCCTGAGCGAGTACTGCTGGTCAGCGAGCACTGCCTGCGCGCTGGGCACGCGCCGAGGCATAGAGACATACGGCTGCGGCGGTCGCGAGGTTCAGGCTCTCGGCCTTTCCATGGATCGGGACGCGCACCACCGCGTCCGCGAGCGCGCGGGTCTCCTCCGGCAGGCCCCAGGCCTCGTTGCCGAAGATCCAGGCGGTGGGGCCGCCCATGGTGCCCGCGTCGAGTTCGTCGTCCAGGTCGTCGTCGCCCGCGCCGTCGGCGGCAAGTACGCGCACTCCGGCGGCGCGCAGCCCCTGGACGGCCTGCTCGACGGGCACGCCCACCGCGACGGGCAGATGGAAGTGCGAACCGACCGAGGCCCGCACGGACTTGGGGTTGTAGAGGTCCACGGAGGCATCGGTGAGGACGACGGCGTCGGCGCCCGCGGCGTCCGCGCAGCGCAGTACGGTGCCGGCGTTGCCGGGGTCGCGTACGTGCGCGAGGACGGCGACGAGTTTGGGCCGCGCCGCGAGGATCTCCTCGAACGGCGAGTCCAGGAAGCGGCAGACCCCGACCAGGCCCTGCGGAGTGACGGTCTGCGAGACCTCCGCGAGCACCGCGTCGGAGGCGTGGTGCACCCGGGCCCCCGCGGCATGGGCGGCGTCGACGATGTCCGCGTACCGCTCGGCGGCCTCGACGGTGGTGAAGAGCTCGACCAGGGTGGGCTCGCCGCCGGGACCGCGGTGGGCGACGGCCTCGCGCACGGCCTGCGGGCCCTCGGCGATGAACAGCCGTTCCTTGCCGCGGAAGGCGCGCTTGGCAAGCCGCCGGGCGGCGGTGACACGCGGGGATCGCGGGGAGATCAGCTCGGGGGTGCCCATGTCGCCTGCGGCTCTCTGATTCGGGTTCCGGGGTCGGCCCGGACGGACTGCGTGGGTGCCCCCGCCCGGAAGCCGACGGGGGTTCGGGGCCATCCCCGAAAACAACGCCAAACACGCCGGACCCGCAGGCCCAAGGCCTGCGGGTCCGGTCGGCTGGACGCGGCCGTCAGGCCGCCGACTCGGCCTTCGGGGCGTTGACGTCGCTCGGAAGCGCCTTCTGGGCGACCTCGACGAGCGCGGCGAACGCGTTGGCGTCGTTGACCGCGAGCTCGGCCAGGATCTTGCGGTCCACCTCGATGTTGGCGGCCTTCAGACCCTGGATGAGGCGGTTGTACGTCATGCCGTTCTGGCGGGCAGCGGCGTTGATGCGCTGGATCCACAGCTGACGGAAGTCGCCCTTGCGCTTCTTGCGGTCGTTGTAGTTGTAGACCAGGGAGTGGGTGACCTGCTCCTTGGCCTTGCGGTACAGGCGCGAACGCTGACCGCGGTAACCGCTGGCGGCCTCGAGAATTGCCCGGCGCTTCTTGTGGGCGTTGACTGCCCGCTTGACGCGTGCCACTTGTTAACTCCTTGTAGCGGGGCTGGGATTGAGAGTTCGACTCACCCCGGCCCGGAAACGAATTGGTCCCGGTCTCGGCTCGTGTCCCCGGGAGCCGGGGACACGAGCGTCACTTGCCGAGAAGCTTCTTGATGGTCTTCGAGTCACCCGGGGCCATCTCGGCGTTGCCGGTGAGGCGACGCGTCAGCTTGGACGGCTTGTGCTCGAGCAGGTGGCGCTTGCCGGCGCGCTCACGGAGCACCTTGCCGGAGCCGGTGATCTTGAAGCGCTTCTTGGCACCGCTGTGCGTCTTGTTCTTCGGCATCGCGCCGTTATCTCCTCGTCAGTGGCGCTCCCCGGTGCGGACACCGGACAACAGGAGCGTCAGATCTTGGTTTGTGGGTTCCGGGCGGGACCCGGGGCCGCCTGGGTGGCAGCCCCTTGGATCACGTCTCGGAGGGCGTCTCGGAGGGCGTCTCGGAGGGTGCTTCGGCCGGAGCCTCCGCGACCTCGTCCGCCGACTCCTCGTGCGTGTAACCCTGACGCTCCGCCTTGCGGGCGGCCTGGGCCTCACGCGCCTCGGCCATGGCCTCGGTCTTCTTCTTGTGCGGGCCGAGAACCATGATCATGTTCCGGCCGTCCTGCTTCGGGTTCGACTCGATGAAGCCGAGGTCCTCGACGTCGGAAGCGAGACGCTGCAGCAGGCGGAAGCCAAGCTCGGGGCGGGACTGCTCACGACCACGGAACATGATCGTGATCTTGACCTTGTCGCCCTGCTTGAGGAACCGGACGACGTGACCCTTCTTGGTGTCATAGTCGTGCGGGTCGATCTTCGGCCGGAGCTTCATCTCCTTGATGACCGTGTGCGCCTGGTTCTTGCGCGCCTCACGGGCCTTCATGGCCGACTCGTACTTGAACTTCCCGTAGTCCATGAGCTTGCACACGGGCGGGCGGGCGGTCGCCGCGACCTCGACCAGGTCGAGGTCGTACTCCTGCGCAAGCTCGAGGGCCTTGGCAAGCGGAACAATCCCGACCTGCTCGCCGCTGGGACCGACAAGTCGCACTTCGGGAACGCGAATCCGGTCGTTGATGCGGGGCTCGGCGCTGATGGATCCTCCTAAGTAGCACCACACGGATGTCTGGCAGGCAGCCGCGTAACGTCTGTTTTCGTAAGACCAACCGCACCGGATAATGAAAAATGCCCCGGACGGGACACAGGCGGCAGCTCCGTGAATACCGGAGCACCGCCGCGGTCAACCGCGGGGCGCACATCGGGCGACTTCCATCGTCCGTACGGAACGATGGGCGCCGCCTGACCGGTGACCCGCCGCCCAGAAGGACAGCCAGGTGGGAGATCGGAGCCTCCACTTGTGGGCCGAGCACACACGTGTCCGGCCGGTCGTTACACAAGGTTAGCAGCTTCGGCTATGCAGGGCTAATTGGGGTCAGCAGCCGGTCGCGGCCCGCCGGGGCCTATCGTGTGCGTCATGAGCGACGCGACCAGCCCCAATGAATCTCCCGGCTTCGATGACATGACCCGCGACATCGCGGAGGTCCCTGCCGTCGAGGTGATCGTCACGGTCGCGGTGAACCTGATGAGCGCCGCCGCCGTGAAGCTCGGCCTGACCGAGGACGGCGCCGACCACAAGGACCTGGACGAGGCCCGCAAGCTGGTGCACGCGCTGGCCGGTCTGATGGACGCGAGCGCGACCGAGATCAGCTCCTTCCATGCGGCGCCGCTGCGTGACGGACTGAAGTCGCTGCAGCTGGCGTTCCGCGAGGCGTCGCTGGTGCCGGACGAGCCGGGCCAGGGTCCGGGCGAGAAGTACACCGGACCCGTGTACGGCTAGGGCGCACAGCTCAGCAGTTACTCACGTACGAAAAGGGGCTCGCCCGGAGGGGTGGCCTCGGCCGGCAGCAGCGCCAGGTCGAGGCCCCGCACCAGGCGGGCCCTCAGTGCGTCGTCCGCCGCCAGCGCCTCGGCGACGCGCCGGGCCGCCTCGGCGGGGACCGCGTCCCGCGCGAGTACCAGGGCGAGGGTGCCGTCCGCGCCGCCCGGGCCGAGATGCGCGCGGAGCACCGCGGGCTCGGCGGCGACCGCGGCCGTCACCGCGGCGATGACCGTGGGGTCCTGGAGCGGGTCGGCGTTCGTACGGCCCTCGGCGAGGGCGAGCAGCGCCGGGCCGGTCAGCTGGTACGGGACGGGGCCCGCCAGGTCGAGCACCAGCGTGTCGGCCTTTTCGTGGGCCGCCGCCTGCAGCGCCTGGTGCAGCGGTACGGCGACGGGGCGGGCCTCGGGGTTCCAGCGGGCGAGCGACGCGATCGAGGTGAAGGCGGGCAGCGCGCGGCGGTCGCCCGCAGTCAGCGTCGGCACCGCCATATCGCTGGTCTTCTCGCGGCGCAGTCCGTTCTCGTCCTCCTCGACCTCGCCGAGCACGGCGACGACGGGGACCAGCAGCCGGGCGGTGCGGAGGGCCTCGAGGACCGGCCGTACGGCGGTTCTGTCGTCCGCCCAGGCGGCGAGGGCCGACGTCAGTGCCGGGTCGGCCGTGCCGTCGTCGTCGGAGAATCCGGGGTCCGGGATGTTCTTGAGCGCCACAGGTCGACCCTAACCTCCCTGGTATGAGTGCCAGTGTCTCGGTCGCCGTCTCGGTCGCCCCGCCCGACCGGTCGTACGGCGATGAGCGGACGTATCCCTCGGCGAGCATCGTGAAGGTCTCGATTCTGGCCGCGCTGCTGCAGCAGGAGCGCGGCCTGACCGCGCGGGAGCGGTCGCTCGCCCGCGCCATGATCGTGCGCAGCGACAACGACGCGGCGTCGGTGCTGTGGGAGACGATCGGCGGCGCGGCCGGGCTGGACGCCGCGCATGGACGGCTCGGGCTCACCGGGACCCGGGCGGAGTCGGCGTGGGGGCTGACCCGGACCACCGCGCGGGATCAGCTCACCCTGATGCGGGCTGTGTTCGGCGGCCCCTACCCGTATCTCTGCTCCTTGATGGAGCAGGTGGTCGACGGGCAGAACTGGGGGGTGTCGGCCGCGGGCGGTGAGTGGGCGCTGAAGAACGGCTGGATGCCGATGCGCGACACCGGGCTGTGGGTCGTCCACTCCGTCGGGCGGGCCGGGGGCCGTCCGATCGCGGTGCTCTCCGACGGGCATCCGACGAAGGAGGCAGGCATCGCGCACGTCGAGGAGGCGGTGCGGGCGGCGGTCAGTTCCTGCTGACCCGGCCGCCGCGCCAGAGCACCACGGCTCCCGCCAGCAGCAGGGCGCCGACGCCTCCGGCGAGCGGGGCGAGCCAGCCCGCCGGTTCCGCGTCCTCCTTCACGGCGACGGGACCTGAGCCGAAGTACCGCTTGCCGTAGCCCGCAGAGGCCGCCTTCAGATCCGTGGGGCGCATTTTCGCCGCCGCCTTGAGCGCGGCGACCGGATCGACCATGCCGTACCCCTTGGCGTCGTCGCGGCCGCTCTTGCCGCCGCCGCCGCGAGCCGTGTCGGTGAGGAGCTGCTTGATCTGGGCGGGGGCCAGGCCGGGGTGGGCGGCCCGCACCAGGGCGACCGCGCCGGAGACGAACGCGGACGCGGCGCTGGTGCCCCAGCCCTGGTAGTACTTGCGGTCGGGGTCGGCGATGACGATGTCGACGCCGGGGGCGCTGACGCTGGCGTACCAGCGTCGGGTGGAGAAGGCGGCGTGGGTGCCGAAGCGGTCGACGGCCGTGACGGCGATCACGCCGGGGTAGGCGGCGGGGTACGAGATGTGGTCGCCCTTCTCGCCGCTGTTGCCGGCCGAGGCGACGACTACGGAGCCCTTGGCGAGGGCGTATTGCACTGCGGCGTCCTCGCCCGCTTCCGGGTGCGCGGACTCGCTGTCGTCGCCGAGGGAGAGGTTGATGACGTCGGCGCCCTGGTCGGCGGCCCAGCGGATGCCCTGGGCAAGGGCGTTGCCGCGGGAGGTGCGGGCCTTGTCGCGGGCCTTGTCGGTGCCTTCGAGGATGACCCGGACCGGGAGGATCTTCGCCTCGGGAGCGATGCCCATGACACCGTCCTCGCGGTCGGAACCATGGCCGTGAGCGGCGATGATGCCGGCCATCGCGGTGCCGTGGCGGGCCCAGGCGCGTGAGCCGCGCTGCGCGCCGAAGCCGATGAAGTCCTTGCCGGGCAGGACGGTGCCGGCGAGGTCCGGGTGACTGTCGTCGACACCTGTGTCGAGGACGGCGACCGTGATGCCGCTGCCCTTGGTGGTGGTCCAGGCCTGGTCGGTCTTCATGGCGTCGAGCGCCCACTGCTGGGCCCGGATCGCGTCCGCGTGCGCGGGTGTCGCCGGCAGGAGCACGAAGGCGGCGGCCGCGAGGGCGGCGGCGAAGCGGTGGCGGCGACATGTCATTCGGGCTTCTCCGTGGCCATGCGGACGGTCTTGCGCAGACCGGCCTCGATACGGTCCGCGATTCCCTTGGCCTCGTGGCCGAGGCCGGCCTGGGCCGGCGCGGAGGTCGCGCCCTCGGCCTTGGCCTCGTCGGCGGGCTGGGGGTCGGTGACGGCGCGCCCGTCAGCGAAGCCGGTCACGGCGTAGACGACGACAGGCGCGTCGGTCAGCACGCTCACGGTCCAGCTCGCGCGCTGTCCCTTGCCGAACCCGTCGGCGACGGTGCTCTTGGCCGGGAGGGTGCGGGGCATCAGATCGGGGCGCTCGTCGAGCCCCTCCGAGGTGAAGCGGGCGGCCAGCGCGTTCATCGCCTTCATATCGGCCTCGGTGAAGATCATGCCGACCGTGGTGACGCTGCTGGTGGTGGCGTCGGTGTAGGTGGCGCGCAGTACCCGCGTGCAGCCGACCGGCGCCAGGGTCTTGAGCAGCAGCGGATCGAGCGCGGTCGCGCAGCCGCCGTCGGGCGCGACGGCGATCCGGGTCCACACCCGGTCCGCGCCGCCGGGACCTGCGCCGTCGCCGTTGAGGGTGCGCGGGAAGAGTGTGTCCACGGGGACGCTGTGCCAGAGGGTGCGCGCCTCGGTGTAGCCGGTACGGGCGGCGGGGTCCGCGTTCGAGTCGCCGGTCAGCCAGGTGCCGGTGGCCGCGCCGCCGATCAGCCCGAGCCCGAGTACGACACAGGCGACGGCGCCGAGGGTGCGCCCGGGGTGCCGGGTGCGCACCGGGCGCAGCCGGGTGGTCATCTCGACCGGCGTCTCCGGCGGCGCCCACGAGCGAGGGCCGGGAATCGTGTGCGCGGCCGGCCGCCCGGCACCGGGCCGCGGCGTGAGATCGACGGACCCGACGGGCCTGCGCCGGGTGGGCGGGGCGGTGGGCCGGGGCGGCGCCTGGGGCGGCAGGGGCGCGGACGCCGGCGCGCGTCGGGGTGCGGAGATGGGCCGCAGCCGGGTGGTGGTCTCGACCGCGGGCACGCCGGTCTCGTCCGGGGGCGTGTCGGGGCGCGGCGGCACGGGCCGCTCGGCGGAGGTGGCTGTCCCGGGCGGGGGTGTGTCGGGGCGCGGCGGCAGACCGGGCGGCAGCGGCTCGGCGGCGGGCGCGGTCGGCGTCGACGGGAAGGTCGAGGGCCGACGCGCCCGGTGGCCGCCGGCAGCGGGCTCGGCGGCAGGTGCGCTCGGCATCGACGGGAAGGCCGAGGGCCGACCCGCCCGGTGGCCGCCGGCAGCGGGCTCGGTCGGCGTGGACGGGGAAGCGAACGACCGGCCGGTTCCAGGTGAGGCAGGACGGCCGGCGTCGGCTCCGCCCGACGGCCTAGGGATGGCGACACCCCCGGCAGCGGGCCGGGCGCCGGACCCGCTCGGCGTCGACGGAAGCCGGTCCGACCCACCGGGCGCACCGTGGCGCTCGGGCTCCACGGCCGGAGAGGCATCAGGACGCGCGGGCGGCGGCGGATCCGTCGGCAGGAGTTCCGTGATGCCGGAAGCGCGGAGCGCCCTCGGCGCCGTCTCCGGCGGGACCAGGGCATCGGTGATACGCGAGGTGGCGGGCGCCGTCTCACCGTTGTCGGGCTGGGACGAGGCCGGGCCGGGAGGGCGCTGCGCCTCCGTGCTCATCCCGCCCCCTGTTCTTCGTCCACGGACACCGACGGTTCGCCTTTCCGGGCAGGCCCGTTCGTCACCGCGTGTCGGTCACTCTACGGGCTGGAACGCACCCCGCGGCAACGTGACCGGGGGTCCGGGAGGATCTGCCCAGAACATCCCCCTACCCTGCGGTAATCCGGTCTGGCAAGCTCAGGCCATGACTCCCCGTGCAGCTGACCGGGCCCGCTACGACAGGGCCACTGCCCAGCTCGACGCACCGCTCGCCGTCGTCGATCTCGACGCGTTCGACGCCAACGCGGACGATCTGGTGCGCAGAGCGGGCGGCAAGCCGATCCGGGTGGCGAGCAAGTCCGTACGCTGCCGGGCGCTGCTGGAACGGGTGCTGGAGCGGGACGGGTTCGCCGGAATCATGTCCTTCACGCTGGCCGAGTCCCTGTGGCTGGCCAGGTCGGGCTTCGACGATGTGCTGCTCGCGTACCCGTCCGCGGACCGGGCCGGTTTCGCCGAGCTGGCCGCCGACCCGAAGCTCGCCGCCGCGGTGACCGTGATGGTCGACGATCCGGCTCAGCTGGAGCTGATCGACCGCGCCCGCGACGGCGGCACGGAAGAGGTCCGGATCTGTCTGGAGCTGGACACGTCCCTGAAACTGCTCGGCGGACGGGTGCGGATCGGCGCGCTGCGCTCCCCGCTGCGCGAGGCGGCCCAACTGGCCGAGCTGGCCCGGACGATCGCGCGTCGCCCCGGCTTCCGGCTGGTGGGGCTGATGGCGTACGAGGGGCATGTCGCGGGTGTGGGCGACTCCCTCGCCGGGCGCCCGATACGCTCCCGCGCCATCCGGCTGATGCAGGGCGCGGCGCGCAAGGAGCTGGCGGCCCGGCGGGCGGCGGTGGTGCGTGCCGTACGGGCGGTGACGCCGGACCTGGAGTTCGTCAACGGCGGTGGCACCGGCAGTGTCCAGCACACGGCGGCCGAGGACGCGGTCACGGAGATCGCCGCCGGTTCCGGGCTGTATGTACCGCGGCTGTTCGACAACTACACGTCGTTCACGGGGCGTCCGGCCGCACTCTTCGCCCAGCCGGTGGTGCGCAGGCCGGGCGTGGGTGTGATCACGGTACTCGGCGGCGGCTACCCGGCCTCCGGTGCGGCGGGTGCGGACCGGCTGCCGGTGCCGTATCTCCCGGAAGGGCTGCGCTACGACCCGCAGGAGGGGCCCGGCGAGGTGCAGACCCCGCTGCTCGGCGCACCCGCCGACGATCTGCTGATCGGCGACAAGGTGTGGTTCCGGCATGCCAAGGCCGGGGAGATGTGCGAGCGGTTCGACACACTGCACTTGATCGAGGGCGACCGGGTGACCGGTACGGCGCCGACGTACCGGGGCGAGGGCCGCACCTTCCTCTGAGTACGGATTCCGCTGATGAGTACGGATTCCTCTGAGCACGGAGGCAGTCAGCCGGGTCCTAGCCCGGGCCGATGCTGCTGCCGACCCCGCCGCTCGTGGAGTCGCCGATCGGGCGGATGCTCGCGGCGATCTTGTCCATGTCGGTGAGCTCGGGCCCCTGCGGACCCGCGTCGAAGGCGAAGCGGACGACGACCAGTGCCTCGCTGCCCACGGTCGAGGGGAAGGCCAGCGACTGGACGTAGCCGCCGGGACCGGCTCCGGTGGTGACCCGCCAGCGCACGAGGTAGCCGGCGCGTCCGGCAACCGCGACGGACTGCGACTTGAGCACCGTGTGGGACTTGATGCCGCCGTGGATACGGTTGCCGACGGCGTCTTCCTCGTACGCGTCGTCCGCCGCCGTCACGATGTCCTTCCTGGCCAGCGCTTCGACGGAGGAATCACCGGTCTGTGTCGCCGTGATGGACGACACCCGGCCGTGCCGACAGAGCGGCGAGCCGCCGACGGGGCATTCGTACGTCTCGTCCGTCACCATCGTCGTGCCCTCGTCGAGGGAGCTGTCGGACTTCTCCCAGCCGGCCGGGATGGGCATGGAGATGCCGTTGAGCTGGTCGGTCAGGAGAGCGGAGCCGTCCGTCGCCGGCGGGGTGGTGGCGGGAGTGTTCTTGGGGTCGGCCATGGTGGGGGCCGGCTCGCTGACGCTCGGCGCGGACTCGGGCTTCGCGGACCCGTCCTTGCCGAGCAGCACGGCAGCGGTGGCGACCGCGGCGACGAGTACGACGCCCGCGGTGACGAGCGCGACGACACGGCTCTTGCCGCCACTGCCGCCGCGTGCGAGGGCCGACTGATGCATCGGCATGGTCTGCGGGCCGAAGCCCGGCACCGGGGCGGCGGGGACCTGCGCCTGGACCGGGCGTGTGTGCGCGGTCCAGGCGGTCCCGTCCCACCAGCGTTCGGTGCCGGGCGCGTTCGAGTCCGGGTACCAGCCAGCCGGTGTCGTCATGCTCATCCGGCCACCTTAGGGGGCCCGTTCAGGACGGGTACACCGAGTCCCGCTGGTCGGGAACGACGCTGCCGTCCGCCCTGCGTACGGGCGCGGATGTGCCGTCCTGCTCGGTGAATGCCGAGGTCGCGCAGGGGTATGGGGCGACCTGCCGCTTCTTCGGCTCTATGAACATCGGGTTGACGATCCAGCGGCCGTCACCGTTGTCGTAGGCGCGGCACATGACTTCCTTCTTGTTGCGGTTGAGGACCAGCCGAAGGCCGGTCGCGTCCCGCAGGAAGGAGATGTCGGTGTCGGAGTCGCCCGCCGCGAACACCTGCCGCCGGTGGACGGGCTGGACCTTCTCGGCGGCCGCGCCTCGCACCCCGAAGATCTCCTTGTTGATCCAGCAGCGCTTGCCGTCGATGTACGTGATCATCGAGTCGTCGCCGTCCGCGACCGTGCCGCAGCCCTTGAGATGCGATGTGAGGCGGCCGTGCTCGGTGACGCTGCGGATACCGAGCGAGTGGTCCGCTGCGATGCCGACTCCGCGCGCCCAGACGTCGACGACGGGCTCGGGCGAGGCCGAGGTGATCCAGACGTCGAAGCCGGCCTTCTGCAGAGTACGGATCAGATCGCGCTGCTGGTCGTAATAGCGCACCCAGCCGGTCGCCCTGCCCGAGCCGACCTGCTGCTCGGCGCCGATGGGCGCGGCCAGGTTCTCGGCGCGGGCAGCGGCGGCGAAGCTCTGGATCTGCCGGGTCGTCCAGCCGTTCATCAGCTGGGCGAGCCAGGCGTACTGCGGCTCGGTCCGGCGGTGGTCGAAGCCGGCGAAGGCGGTCCCACCGCTCGTGGTGGTGCCCTCGGAGTAGACGGAGTTGATCTCGTCGGCGCAGCGTGTGTCGGTGCCCGTGGGGAGCGTCCGCACGCCGGTGGGACAGGCGGTCTTCAACGAGCCGGCGGCCTCGGCGGTCAGATGGCGACTGGTGGTGCGCCAGTCACCGCCCCTGGGCGGGCGGATCTTGCTGTTGCGCAGCATCCAGAACATGGTCGCGTCGCCGACATCGTTCTTGACGACGGTGTTGTCCCAGTCGAAGACGGCGACGGGCTTGTCCCTCCCCTTGCGGTGATCGCCGCAGCGTCCGTGGTCGTCGATCAGCTGCTGGAGCCGCGCCTTGTTCTCCCCGTACCAGCCCTGCGAGATCTCCAGCGTCGGGCAGCTCCGCGGCTTCGCCTGGGCGGGATGGGCGGGCTGGGCGGCGGCGAGACCGGTTCCGGCGATGGCGAGCGCTGCGGCTGCCGCGGGCCAGCCGTGCTTGTGGTTCATGAACATCCTCCTCGGTGTACGCAGAACAGCCGGGCGTCGTGCGACGCCCGGCTGTCGGGGTGGTTGCTGCGGAAGGAACTACAGAGGCGAAGAAGCGGATGACCTACAGAGGCGTGACGTACGCGCCCGAGATTCCGCCGTCGACCAGGAAGTCGGTGGCATTGATGAACGAGGAGTCGTCGCTGGCGAGAAAGGCCACGGCGGCGGCGAGCTCGTCCGCCTCGGCGAACCGTCCGGCCGGGATGTGGACGAGCCGGCGCGCGGCGCGCTCCGGGTCCTTGGCGAACAGCTCCTGCAGGAGCGGGGTGTTGACCGGCCCCGGGCAGAGCGCGTTCACCCGGATCCCCTCGCGGGCGAACTGCACGCCGAGTTCGCGCGACATGGCGAGCACGCCGCCCTTGGACGCGGTGTACGAGATCTGAGAGGTCGCCGCGCCCATGATCGCCACGAAGGACGCGGTGTTGATGATGGAGCCGCGGCCCTGGCGCTGCATATAGGGGATGGCGGCCTTGCAGCAGAGGTAGACAGAGGTGAGATTGACGTCCTGGACGCGCTTCCAGGCCTCCAGTCCTGTGGTGAGGATGGAGTCGTCGTCGGGCGGCGAGATGCCCGCGTTGTTGAAGGCGATGTCGACGCTGCCGTAGGTGTCGTACGCCGTCTTGAACAGCGCCTCGACCTGCTCGGGGTTGGTCACGTCGACACGTACGAAGGTGCCGCCGACCTCGTCGGCCGCCGCCTTGCCCGCGGTCTCGTCGATGTCGCCGCAGACGACGTTCGCGCCCTCGGAGGCGAGGCGGCGCGCGGTGGCCAGGCCGATTCCGCTGCCGGCGCCGGTGATGACTGCGGTACGGCCCACGAGGCGGCGGCACACAGGGGTTTCGGTCATGGTGGTTCAGGCCTCCGTGCTGATGAAGACGTTCTTGGTTTCGGTGAAAGCGGTGAGGGCGTCCGGGCCCAGTTCGCGGCCGAGTCCGGACTGCTTGTAGCCGCCGAACGGGGTCCAGTAGCGGACGCTGCTGTGGGAGTTGACCGAGAGGTTGCCGGCGGCGACGGCACGCGAGACGCGGATCGCGCGGCCGACGTCGCGGGTCCAGATCGAGCCGGACAGGCCGTACTCGGTGGCGTTGGCGAGCCGGATCGCGTCGGCCTCGTCCTCGAAGGGGAGGACGACGGCGACCGGGCCGAAGACTTCCTCGCAGGCAGCCGGGGCGTCCGGTTCGAGGTCGGTGAGGACGGTCGGCGGGAACCAGAAGCCGGGGCCGTCGGGGGCGGTGCCGCGGATCCCCTTCAGCTCTTCGGGTACGTAACCACGCACCCGCTCCAGCTGCGCCTGCGAAATCAGCGGACCCATCTGGGTCTTCTCGTCGGACGGGTCGCCGACGACGACGGACTCGATCCCGGGGGCGAGGAGTTCGAGGAAGCGGTCGTACACGGAACGCTGCACCAGCACACGGCTGCGTGCACAGCAGTCCTGTCCCGAGTTGTCCAGGAACGACATGGGGGTGGCGGCAACCGCGGCCTCGAGGTCGGAGTCGGCGAAGACGATGTTGGGGCTCTTGCCGCCGAGTTCGAGTGTCACGCGCTTCAGGCGGTCGGCGCTCTTGGCCATGATCTGCTTGCCGACCCGGGTGGAGCCGGTGAACACGATCTTCGCGACGCCGGGGTGTTCGACCAGCGCGTTGCCCGTGACGTCGCCCGCGCCCGGGAGCACCTGGAAGAGGTGCTCGGGAAGGCCTGCCTCCAGGGCGAGTTCGGCGAGCCGCAGCGCGGTCAGCGGGGTCGTCTCGGCCGGCTTGAGGAGTACGGCGTTTCCTGCGGCGAGGGCCGGGGCCGTACCCCAGGCGGCGATCGGCATGGGGAAGTTCCAGGGCGCGATCACGCCGATGACGCCGAGCGGTTCGAGGATCGTGATGTCGAGTCCGCCGGCGACCGGGATCTGGCGGCCGTTGAGCCGTTCCACTCCCCCGGCCGCGAAGTCGAGGAGATCGCGGACGTTGCCGGCCTCCCAGCGGGCGTTGCCGATCGTGTGACCGGCCTCGCGGACCTCCAACAGGGCCAGTTCTTCGAGGTGCTCGTCGACGACCGCGGCGAACCGGCGCAGCAGTCTGGCCCGGTCTGCGGGGGCCGCGGCCGCCCAACCCTGCTGCGCCTTCGCGGCCCGCGCGACGGCGGCGTCCACTTCGGCGGCCGTCGTCGCCGGGACGATCTCGACGACCTGCCCGGTGGCGGGGTTGAGTACCTCGTGGTGCGTGACCTCGTGGTGCGTGTACGACAAGGCGTCCCTCACAGACGTTCGAAGGAGCGGCGGAGCTCCCAGTCGGTCACCGCGGCGTCGAACGCTTCCAGCTCGACCCGCGCCATGTTGCGGTAGTGCGCGACGACTTCGTCGCCGAAGGCCGCCTTGGCGATGGGGCTGTTCTCCCAGAGCTCGGCGGCTTCGCGCAGCGTGGTGGGGACCTGCGCGTATCCGGCGGTGTACGCGTTGCCCGTGCACTCCTCGGGCAGCTCCAGCTTCTGCTCGATTCCGTACAGACCGGCGGCGACCAGGCCCGCGACGGCCAGGTGCGGGTTGACGTCGCCGCCCGGCAGCCGGTTCTCGAAGCGCATCGAGCGGCCGTGGCCGACGACGCGGAGCGCGCAGGTGCGGTTGTCGTAGCCCCAGGCGACGGCGGTCGGCGCGAAGGAGCCGGGCTGGAAGCGCTTGTACGAGTTGATGTTGGGCGCGTACAGCAGCGAGAAGTCACGCAGCGCGGCCAGCTGCCCGGCCAGGAAGTGCCGCATGACCTGCGACATTCCGCCGGGTCCGTCGCCGGCCATGACGTTTGTGCCGTGCTCGTCCTGGAGCGAGAGGTGGATATGACAGGAGTTGCCCTCGCGCTCGTTGTACTTGGCCATGAAGGTGAGCGAGACACCTTCCTGGGAGGCGATCTCCTTCGCGCCGGTCTTGTAGACGGCGTGCTGGTCGCAGGTGACCACGGCCTCGTCGTACTTGAAGGCGATCTCGTGCTGGCCGGGGTTGCACTCGCCCTTGGCGGACTCGACGGTCAGGCCGGCCGCGGCCATCTCGTTGCGGATCCTGCGCAGCAGCGGTTCGATACGGCCGGTGCCGAGAACGGAGTAGTCGATGTTGTACTGGTTGGCCGGGATGAGGTCGCGGTAGTTGCGGTCCCAGGCCTCCTCGTACGTGTCCCTGAAGACGATGAACTCGAGCTCGGTGCCGACATGTGCGGTGAAGCCGTGCTCGGCGAGGCGGTCCAGCTGGCGGCGCAGCACCTGGCGGGGTGCGGCGACGACGGGTGAGCCGTCGTTCCAGGCGAGGTCGGCGACGAGCAGCGCCGTGCCCTCGTTCCAGGGGATGCGGCGCAGTGTGGTGAGGTCGGGGTGCATGGCGAAGTCGCCGTAGCCGCGCTCCCAGGAGGACATCTCGTATCCGTCGACGGTGTTCATCTCGGTGTCGACGGCGAGGAGGTAGTTGCAGCCCTCGGTGCCGTGTTCCAGGACCTCGTCGAGGAAGAAGGGTGCGGCGAACCGCTTGCCCTGGAGCCGCCCTTGCATATCGGGGAAGGCCAGGACGACTGTGTCGATCTCACCGCTCGCGACGAGGGCACGAAGCTCCTCGACCCCGAGCGGGGCTTTGCGGTCTGCCACGGGATACGCCTCCTTGGGTCAGCCGGAAGCCTTAAGGTATTACCGAAGACCATTGTCTGGGAAGAGGAAACGGCGACGTGGTGAAGATGAATCAACCGGCCGACCGGCTGACACCCGTACTGCGCCCCGTGCGCGCGGGCAACGGCTTCGAAGAAGCGCTGGAACAGATTCTTCAGCTGCTGCGGCTCGGCCTGGTCCCCGGCGGGGAGCGGCTGCCCGCGGAGCGCGAGCTCTCGGAACGGATGGGGATCAGCCGGGTCACGCTGCGCGAAGTGCTGAAGGTCCTCACCGACCAGGGGCTGGTGGAGAGCCGGCGCGGCCGGTACGGCGGAACGTTTGTGCTGCAGCGCCCCGACAGTCACGGCGAGGACGAGCTGCGGCGGCGCGTGGCGGCGGTGGACGTCGAGGACACGCTGCGTTTCCGGGAGGTTCTCGAGGTGGGAGCGGCCGGTCTCTGCGCCGCGCACGGCCTGACCGAGGAGGGCGCGGACCAGCTGCGTACGGCACTGGCCGCGACGCACGACGCACCGCTCGCCGAGTACCGCAGGCAGGACACACTGCTGCATCTCACCCTCGCCGAGCTCTCCGGCTCCCCCACGCTGACCGCGCAGTACGCCGCGGTGCGGGCGACGCTGAACGAGCTGCTGGACTGCATTCCGCTGCTCGTACGGAACCTCGAGCACTCGCAGCATCAGCACACCGCACTGGTCGAGGCGGTGCTCGACGCGGATGCGGACGCGGCCCGCGAGGTGATGCGGGAGCACTGCGAGGGGACGGCGGCGCTGCTGCGCGGCTTCCTTCCCTGACCTTCCCGACCTTCCCTGCCCCTTCCCATGACCCTTCGCGTCAACCGATCCGTAACCTCGGCTTTACGCGCGGGGCTTGCGCATCCGTGATGGCTAGCGCAAAGGTGTGCCCACAAACCTTTGACCTCTGCCAGGAGCGACTCATGGCCGAAGACACCACCACGCGCGCGCCATCACCGGCCGACGACGCCTACCTCAACCGCCGCACGCTGCGCAGGGGCAGCGCCGGCTGGCTTCTGCTCACCGGCCTCGGCGTCGCCTATGTCGTCTCCGGGGACTTCTCCGGCTGGAACATCGGCCTGTCCAAGGGCGGCTTCGGCGGACTCGCGATAGCCACGCTGCTCATGGGCGTGATGTACGCCTGCCTGGTCTTCGCGCTCGCCGAACTCTCCGCGATCCTGCCGACAGCGGGCGGCGGCTACGGCTTCGCCCGACGCGCGCTCGGGACCTGGGGCGGGTTCCTGACCGGTACCGCGATCCTCATCGAGTACATCCTCGCGCCCGCCGCGATCTCCATCTTCATCGGCGACTACGTCGAATCGCTCGGCCTCTTCGGCCTGGAGTCCGGCTGGCCGGTCTATCTCGCCTGCTTCGCGATCTTCATCGGCATCCATCTGTGGGGTGTCGGCGAGGCGCTGCGCTTCAGCCTGGTGGTGACGGCGATCGCGGTCGCGGCACTGCTGATCTTCGCGGTCGGCGCGTTCACCGAGTTCAGCGCGGGCGGGCTCGACGACATCCCCGTGGACAAGAACGCGCTCGGCTCGGGCTCCTGGCTGCCGTTCGGGCTGCTGGGCATCTGGTCGGCGTTCCCGTTCGGCATGTGGTTCTTCCTCGGCGTCGAGGGTGTACCGCTGGCGGCGGAGGAGGCGAAGGACCCGGTGCGCTCCATGCCGCGGGCGCTCTCGATCTCCATGGGCATCCTGGTGCTGCTGGCCGTGCTGACCTTCTTCGCCTCGACCGGCGCACGCGGCTCGAACGCCATCCAGGAGGCCGGAAACCCGCTGGTGGTGGCGTTGCAGGGAGACGGCGACCCGACCGCGCTGAGCCGCTTCGTCAACTACGCGGGCCTGGCGGGCCTGGTGGCGTCCTTCTTCTCCCTCATCTACGCGGGCTCGCGCCAGCTCTTCGCGCTCTCGCGGGCCGGCTATCTGCCGCGCTTCCTCTCGCTGACCAGCCGCCGGAAGTCGCCGTATCTCGGACTGCTGATCCCGGGAGCGATCGGCTTCGCGCTGGCGGCGGCGACGGGCAACGGGGCGCGGATGCTGAACATCGCGGTCTTCGGCGCGACGATCTCGTACGCGCTGATGGCTCTCTCGCACATTGTGCTGCGGCGCCGCGAGCCCGAACTCAACCGCCCGTACCGCACGCCCGGCGGCATTCTCACCTCGTCCGTCGCCTTCGTCCTTGCGCTGTCCGCGCTGGTGGCGACGTTCCTGGTGGACAAGGACGCGGCGTTCATCGCGCTGGGCGTCTACGCCGTCGCTCTCGCCTACTTCGCGATCTACAGTCGGCACCATCTGGTCGCGCGGGCGCCGGAGGAGGAGTTCGCGGCGCTGGCGGCGGCCGAGGCGGAACTCGAACGCGACTGAGCTGAACTCGAACGAGCGACATTCGAACGAAGCTGAACGGAGTCACTGTGTCCAAGCCGCTGATCGGCGTCACGACCTATCTGGAGCCGGCCAAATGGGGCGTGTGGGAGATGCCCGCGGCGTTGCTGCCCGCCGGGTATCCGCGCCTCGTCCAGGCGACAGGCGGCCTCGCCGCGCTGCTCCCACCGGACGATCCGGCCCTGGCCGAGTCGGTCGTGTCACGGCTGGACGGGCTCGTCATCGCGGGCGGTGCGGATGTCGAGCCCGTACGGTACGGGGCCGAGCCCGATGCCCGCACCGGCCCACCGGCGCGGGACCGGGACGCGTGGGAACTCGCCCTGATCCGGGCGGCGTTGGAGTCCCGCACGCCGCTGCTGGGGATCTGCCGGGGCCTGCAGCTGCTGAACGTGGCGCTCGGCGGGACGCTGGTCCAGCACCTGGACGGGCATGTCGGGGGTGTGGGCGTCTTCGGCCGGCACACGGTGAAACCTGTGCCCGGGACGCGGTATGCGGAGATCGTGCCGGAGGAGTCGTCGGTCCCTACATACCACCACCAGTCGGTGGACCGCTTGGCGGACGCGCTGGTGGCGAGCGCGTACGCGCAGGACGGCACGGTGGAGGCGGTGGAACTGCCGGGTGCGGGGTGGGCGCTGGGGGTGCAGTGGCATCCGGAGGCGGGCGAGGACGACCGAGTGATGTCGGCGCTGGTCGCGGCGGCGTCGTCTCATTGAGCACCTCCGGCGATTGCGGAGCTGGGGCCCGGGGATAGAACCCTCGGACCCCAGCTCCGCCGGCGTTTGAGGCTCGGGTTCCGGGGCGGAGCCCCGGAACCCAACCCCGCCGGCGACTGAAGCGCAGGCCCCGGAAACCAGCCCCGCCGGCGATTGAGGCGCGGGCCCCGGAAACCAGCCCCGCCGGCGATTGAGGCGCGGGGCCCGGGGCGGAGCCCCGGTTACGGGAAGGGGCGGGGTGGGGGCAAGCCCGCCGCAGGCGATCGACGCGCGGGAATCCGGCTCAGCCCGACGCCGGGCGTCCCCTCGTCAGCGTGAGCAGATCCCGCGCCGGGCCCGTCGGCCGATG
The DNA here is from genome assembly GCF_042736455.1 of Streptomyces sp. NPDC060064. Lineage (NCBI taxonomy): Bacteria > Bacillati > Actinomycetota > Actinomycetes > Kitasatosporales > Streptomycetaceae > Streptomyces > Streptomyces sp. NPDC060064. The sequence goes on along the minus strand of NZ_JBHWWF010000019.1, from coordinate 53,953 downwards.
CGACGTCGGCCAGACGGCACGCAGGTCCCGGTGAAGGTCCACATCCTCCACCGGGACGGCCGTCAGGCGGCGCGCCGTCAGTTCCTCCGTGACCGCCAGTTCGCTCAGGACCGCCGGGCCCGCACCGCTCACCGCCGCCGCCTTGACCGCCGTCGTCGACGCGAGCTCCAGGAGCGGCTCCGCGAGGCCCCCGTACTCGCTGAGCGCCGAGTCGAGGACCTGGCGGGTGCCCGAACCCCGTTCGCGGAGGATCAGCGGGGTTGCCGCCAGTTCCGCCGGCGTCAGCGGTGCCCGGCGGCGGGCCCACGGGTGGCTCGGCGCGGCCACCACGACGAGCCGGTCGTGGCCGATGGGCGTCCCGTCCAGGCCCTCCGGCACGGACAGGCCCTCCACGAAGCCCAGATCCGCCTCGCCCGCGAGCAGGCGCCGGGCCACCATCGCCGAGTTTCCGGCCATCAGCGAAACCGCAGTGCCGGGGCGCTCGGCACGGAGCGCGATCAGCCAGCCCGGCAGCAGGTACTCCGCGATGGTCATCGAAGCCGCCACCCGCAGCCGCGAATCGCGCCGCCCCCGCAGCGCCTGCGCCCCCGCGTCGAACGCTTCCGCCGCCTCCACCACCCGCCGCGCCCAGTCCGTGACGAGCGCACCGGCGTCCGTGAGCCGGGAGCCGCGCGGCGACCGGTCGACCAGGGCCACGCCCAGCTGCCGTTCCATCGAGCGGATCCGGCTGCTCGCGGCCGGCTGGGTGATCCCGAGCTCGCGCGCCGCACGTCCCAGACTGCCGTGCCGGGCGACAGCGAGCAGTAGCTCCAGCGCGCCCAGATCCGGCACCCGGTGTGCGAGCGGTACCCGTCCGTCGTCCTCGTCGCTCATAAATCCAGCTTATGGGGCCATAGAGGAGTGATCCCTGGTGGGGCCCCTCACCCCGCGTGACAGTGGAGACATGGTCACCGCCGTGCAGCCCCGCCCACGCACCGCCGTCGCACTCGCGGACGTACGGCTGCCCTCGTTCCGCCACTTCGGCCCCAACTGGTACGCGACCGTCATGGGCACCGCCATCGTCGCGAACGCCGGCGTCGCCCTCCCCGTCGATGTCCCGGGGCTGCGGACGGCCTGCGCCGCGGTGTGGGTGCTCTCCGCCGTGCTGCTGGCCCTCGTCCTGGCAGCGCGCGCCACGCACTGGATCCACCACCGCGACCAGGCCCGCGCCCACTTCGTCGACCCGGCGATCGCACCTTTCTACGGCTGCCTGTCCATGGCGCTGCTGGCCGTCGGCATCGGCACGCTGACCGTGGGCCAGGACATCATCGGCGAGCGCGCGGCCGTGGCGGCCGCAGCCGTGCTCTTCGGCGTCGGCACCCTCATCGGACTCTCCGCCGCCGCCGTCGTCCCGTACCTGATGGTCGTACGCCACCTGGTGACGCCCGGCACCGCCTCGCCCGTCTGGCTGCTCCCCGTCGTCTCCCCCATGGTCTCCGCCTCGCTCGGTCCCCTGCTGGTGCCTCATCTGCCCGCCGGCCCGTGGCGGGAGGCGATGCTGTTCGGGAGCTATGCGATGTTCGGGATCAGTCTGCTGGCCACCCTCGTCATCCTGCCGATGGTCTTCGCCCGGCTCGTGCACCACGGCCCGCTGCCGCTCGCGCTCACTCCCGCCCTCTTCCTGGTCCTCGGACCGCTCGGCCAGTCGACCACCGCCGTCAACAGGCTCGCGGACGTGGCTCCGGCCGCGATCTCGGCTCCGTACGCCACCGGTCTCGGCACCTTCGCGGTGATCTACGGCGTCCCGGTGATGGGTTTCGCGCTGATGTGGCTGGCGCTCGCGGGCGCGACGGTGGTGCGGGCCGCGCGCGAAGGCATGCCGTTCACGATGACCTGGTGGGCCTTCACCTTCCCGGTCGGTACGTGTGTGACCGGCGCGGAGGCTCTGGCGGCCCACACCGGGCGGGCCCCGTTCGAGTGGCTCGCGGTCGGCCTGTTCGTGCTGCTCGTCACGGCGTGGGCCGTGACCGGGGTGCGTACCCTGCGCGGTCTGTTCAGCGGAGCACTGCTCGCAGCACCTGTACGGCGGTAGCACCGCCGCTGATCCTCTGTGCTGAGCAGAGTCCGGGCGGTGTCCGGCCGACGACATCTGACGCACTCAGTCGTCGGCCGTACAACGCAGTTACATCTGCTGGGTTGCTCGTCGCAGCGCCGCGCCGAGCACCGCGGGCGCCTCGGCCAGTGAGGGCCCGTACCAGGTCAGATGGCGGCCGCTGACAAGCCCGGCGGGCAGCCCGGGAAAGGCCTCGGGTCCGTCGTCGGCCGCGAAGCGGTACGGCTCGTCGGGCAGGACCACCAGCTGGGCGCCGCGGTCCCGCAGTTCCTCCAACGGGATACGCGGATAGCGCTCGGCGTGCCCCGCGTACACGTTCCTGACGCCGAGCCGGGCCAGCAGATCACCGGCGAAGGTGTCGCGGCCGAGCACCATCCACGGTCGCCGCCAGATCGGCACGAACGCCCGCCACTCCCCCAACGACGCGACCGCGGCCCACGCCGCCTCCGCCTCGTCGAGCCAGCGCGGCCGCGCCACCCCGCACCCGGCCACCAGCACCCGCTGCAGCTCGCGGAACGCCTGCTCCAGATCGCGTACCTCGGTGACGAGGACCTCGAGGCCCGCCGCCCGCAGTGCGGCCAGATCGGGCTCCCGGTTCTCCTCCTCGTTCGCGATCACGAGATCCGGGCGGAGCCGGACCACGGCCGCCGTATCCGGGTTCTTGGTGCCCCCGATCCGTACGACATCGAGGTCCGCGGGATGGCTGCACCAGTCCGTGGCCCCGACCAGCAGCCCGGGTGCGCTGAGGGCCACGGCCTCGGTCAGCGAGGGCACCAGCGAGACGACACGCACCGGGGCCGCCCTCAGCGCCGCTGGTCCGCGGACGCGTCGATGTGGTCGGAGACGGTGACGACCAGGATCCGGGTGTCGGGCGTGGTGGCGCGCCAGCGGTGCCGGACGCCGCCGGAGAGGAAGAGGGTGTCGCCGCGCGCGAGCCGGTAGGCGCGTCCTTCCGCCTCGACCTCCGCCGTACCTTCGGCGACGTACATCAGCTCGTCGTTGCGGTGCTGGAACTCGCGTCCCGCATCCTGCTCACCGGTGAATTCGAGGGCTTGCAGCTGATGCTGTCCGCGCACGAGGCGGCGGGTCGTGGCGTCGGGCGGGGGCCCGGTGTCGTCCGGGGCGCGTACGACATTGATGGTGCGGGCGGCGTCGGATGCGGCGATCAACCGGCCGGCCGTGGTCTCCAGCGCGTCGGCGACTCGCTGGAGCGAACGCATGCTGGGGCGGGCCCGCTCGTTCTCGATCTGGCTGAGGAAGGGCACGGAGAGACCGCTGCGCTCCGCCACGGCGGCCAGCGTGAGGTCAAGGGCCCGGCGGCGCCTGCGGACGGCCGCGCCCACCCGAAGGGGTTCAGTCTCCTTCGGGTCCTTCGCGTCCTTCGCGTCCATCGCGTCCATCGCGTCCATCGCGTCCATCAGCCGGGCTCCCCTCCCTGGTCCTGTCTCACCTTACGCAGCTTCCGACCGCCGGTGCTCAGGGAGCGGGCCGGTACCGCGGCCGACCCGGCCCGGAAAGCCCGAAGGGGTGGGCCCCGCCGACAGCGGGGCCCACCCCTTCGTACAACGCTCAACCGCTACTGCGGAGCCATCGTGTTCGCGGCCTTGCCCGACTTGGCGACCGGCGTCCACTTCTCGGCGAGGTCCGGGTTCTCCTTGAGCCAGGCGCGTACCGCGTCCTGCTCCTTGCCCTTGCCCGTCGTCTGGATCTTGGCTTCAAGGTCCGTGAGCTGCTTCTCGGTCATCTTGAAGTTCTTTAGCCACTTGCCGACCTGCGGGTTGTCGGCGGCGAAGCCCTTGCGGGCCAGGGTGTGCACACCGTCGCCCTTGCCCCAGGAGCCCTTGGGGTCCTTGAGCTTCTTCAGGTCGTAGCTGCTGTACGCCCAGTGCGGCGACCACAGCGTGGTGACGATGGGTTCCTTCTTGTCGTACGCGCGCTTCAGCTCGGCGAGCATGCCGGGCGTCGAGCCGTCGACGACCTTGTACTCGCCCTCCAGGCCGTAGTCCTTCAGGACCTTGTCCTTGAGGATGCCCATCATTCCGGCGCTCGGCTCGATGCCGACGATCCGGCCCTTGAACTGACTCGACTTGCCCTTGAGGTCCTCGAGGGAGTCGATGCCCTTCATGTACGAGGGGACGGAGAGCTCCAGCGAGGTGGGGCCGTACCAGGGGCCCAGGTCCTCGAGCTTGTTCTGGTACTTCTTCCAGTACTGGGCGTGGGTGACCGGGAGCCAGGAGTCGGTCTGGAAGTCGACCTGGCCGCCGGCCAGACCGGTGTAGAGCGCGCCGGCCTCCAGCTGCTTGGTCTCGACCTCGAAGCCGCGCTTCTCCAGCATCTCCTTCCAGAGGAAGGTGGAGGCGATGCCCTCGTCCCACGGGATGTATCCGATGGAGACCTTCTTGCCCTGGCCGACGGTGCCGGCGGCCGAGGCGTCGGCGGACTTGCCTCCGCCGAACATGCCCATGCCGCCCGCGACGAGCGCGAGGACGACGACGCCCGCGACGGCGACGGCCGGCTGCGGACGGTAGTTCCAGATCTTCACCCCGCCGGTCAGCGACTTCGCCTTGGCGAGGGCGCGACGGCCGAGCGGTGAGACCTGACGGCCCAGCGCGCCGGTCATCCGGTCGAGGTACATCGCCAGAATGACGATGGAGATGCCCGCTTCGAAGCCGAGGCCGATGTCCACATTGCCGATGGCGCGGTAGACCGCGCCGCCGAGACCGCCGCCGCCGACCATGCCGGCGATGACGACCATGGACAGACCCAGCATGATCACCTGGTTGATTCCGGCCATGATCGTGGGCAGGGCGAGCGGGAGCTGGACGCGGAGCAGGGTGTTGCGCGGCGTGGTGCCGAAGGCCTCGGCGGCCTCGACGAGCTCCTTGTCGACCTGCCGGATGCCGAGCTCGGTCATCCGTACACCGGGCGGCAGGGCGAAGACGATGGTGGCGATGATGCCGGGGACCACGCCGACGCCGAAGAAGATGATGCCGGGGATCAGATAGACCATCGCCGGCATGGTCTGCATGAAGTCCAGGACCGGCCGGGTCACGGCACTGACGGTCTTGGAGCGCGAGGCCCAGATACCGAGCGGTACGGCGATCACCAGGGTGACGATCGTGGCGACGAGCACCAGGGAGAGGGTCGACATCGCGTCGTCCCACAGCTCGATGGAGTCGATCAGCGCGAAGCCGGCGAAGGCCAGCACGCCGCCGAGCAGCCCGCGCAGCCACCAGGCGACGACCGCGAGGATGCCCGCGAAGAGCAGCGGCTGGGGCGCGGAGAGCGCCGCGTCGATGCCGTCGTACATACCGGTGACGACCGAGGTGATGGCGTCGAAGAGCCAGGAGAGATGGGACTGGAGCCAGTTGACACCGGCGTCGACCCAGTCGCCGAGATGGAGCCTAGGCACTGGCCACCTCCTTGGTCACGCCCTGCTGCGGGACCGCAGCCTGCCGCGATCCCGCGTCCTGCGGCGGAATCGCTGCCGGGGTCATCGGCTCGCCGAGGACCGCGAGCAGCCGGGCGCGCGGTACGACGCCGATCAGCTCCCCCTCGTCGTCGATGACGGCTACGGCGACGCCGCTGGTGGAGCAGGCGGTGAACAGCTCGATGATCGGCGTGTCGGCGGAGACGGTGGCGGGCGCCGCGGCGAGCACGTCCTTGGCGTTGCGCAGTTCCTTGCCGCTGTCCGTCTTCCTGCCGAACGACGTCTGCGGATCGGCCATGATCGCGCCGGCGGTCAGCACCCGCGAGCGGTCGACGTCCTGGGTGAAGGAGGCGACATAGTCGTTGGCCGGGGTGACCAGGATGTCCTCGGCTGTGCCGAGCTGGACGATCCTGCCGTCCCGCATCACCGCGATCCGGTCGCCGAGGCGCATGGCCTCGTTGAGGTCGTGGGTGATGAAGACGATGGTCTTCTTGAGCCGTTTCTGCAGCTCGAGCAGCTGGTCCTGCATATCGCGGCGGATCAGCGGGTCGAGGGCGCTGAAGGACTCGTCCATCAGCAGCAGATCGGCGTCGGTGGCGAGCGCGCGGGCCAGGCCGACGCGCTGCTGCATACCGCCGGAGAGCTCGTCGGGCCAGGAGTTCTCCCAGCCGGCGAGGCCGGCCAGCTCCAGGGCCTCGGCGGCGCGCTTGTCGCGCTCGGCGCGCGGAACACCCTGCACCTCGAGGCCGTAGCCGGCGTTCTCCAGCACGCTGCGGTGCGGGAAGAGCGCGAAGTGCTGGAACACCATGCTGATCTTGGTCGAGCGTACGGAGCGCAGCTCGCGGGGGCTCAGGGCGGTCAGGTCCTGACCGTCGAAGAGCACGCGTCCGGCGGTGGGCTCGAGCAGTCCGTTCAGCATGCGCAGCAGCGTGGACTTACCGGACCCGGACAGACCCATGACGACGAATATCTGCCCCGGCTCGACGGCGAACGATGCGTCGATCACCGCTGCGGTCGTTCCGTCGGCGCGCAGCTCGTCGCGGTCACTGCCGCTCTCGAGCTTGCGCACCGCTTCATCGGGTCGTCTGCCGAACACTTTGTACAAGTGCTCGGCTTGCAGCCTGGACACATACACCTCACGCGTTGAACCGAAAACGGCTCGCCAACCCCCGCAGGCGAGCCGTGGAGCAGGACGGGTTCCGCCCGCTTGCCCGTGGCATGTGCCGGCCGTCTTGATCCAAAGCCGTGCCGCGGGGTCCGCTCCGGGTCCCCGCCTGCCCTCGCCCTTTCGGGCCAAACCCGACAGTGACCCACCTCACGAGGGCGGTGCGAGGGGGCCGCTGTGGGTGGAGAGCGGGTGGCTGTCGGTGGGGTGCGGCATCATCAGGGTTGTGACGCGACGCCTGATGCTCCTCGACACCGCTTCCCTGTACTTCCGGGCCTATTTCGGGGTCCCCGACTCGGTACGGGCCCCCGACGGCACTCCGGTCAACGCCGTGCGCGGACTGCTCGACTTCATCGCCCGGCTGGTCCAGGACCACCGCCCCGACGACCTCGTGGCCTGCTGGGACAACGACTGGCGGCCGCACTGGCGGGTCGAGCTGATCCCTTCGTACAAGGCACACCGCGTCGCCGTCGAGACGGAGACGGGGCCGGACGAGGAAGAGACCCCGGACACCCTCTCGCCCCAGGTTCCGGTGATCGTGGATGTGCTCGACGCCCTCGGCATCGCCCGTGTCGGCGTGGACGGGTACGAGGCGGACGACATCATCGGCACGCTCACAGGGCGCGCCACCGGGCCCGTCGACATCGTCACCGGCGACCGCGACCTCTTCCAGCTGGTCGACGACGCCCGCGGCCGGCGCGTGCTGTATCCGCTGAAGGGCGTCGGGACACTGCAGGTCACGGACGAGGCGTGGCTGCGCGAGAAGTACGGCGTCGACGGACCGGGCTATGTCGATCTGGCGCTGCTGCGCGGCGACCCCAGCGACGGGCTGCCGGGTGTGCCCGGGATCGGTGAGAAGACCGCGGCCAAGCTGCTGGACTCGTTCGGCGACCTGGCCGGGATCATGGCCGCCGTCGACGATCCGCTCGCCAAGCTGACACCGTCGCAGCGCAAGCGGCTCGACGAGGCGCGGGACTATGTCGCGGTCGCGCCCAAGGTCGTACGGGTGGCTTCGGACGTATCGCTGCCCGACTTCGACCCCGCGCTGCCCTCCGAGCCGCGGGATCCGGCGTCGCTCGACGAGCTCGCGGCCCAGTGGGGCCTCGGTGGCGCGCTCAAGCGTCTGCTGTCCACACTCCAGGGCTGAGGTGTTAGCTTAGGCAAGCCTAAGCACTGCACGAGTTCAGGGGAGACCGCCGTGGCAGAACGACCGACCCGCAAGGCAAGGAAGGCCCACGAGGCGCAGGTGATGCGCGTGGAGCGGATCACGCCTCACATGGTGCGCGTCGTGCTGGGCGGTGAGGGCCTTGCCGGGTTCGCCATCGACGAGTTCACCGACCACTACATCAAGCTGCTGTTCGCGCCCGATGGAGTGACATATCCGGAGCCGTTCGACATCGACCGGATCCGCGAGGAGTTCCCGCGCGAGCAGTGGCCGGCCAACCGCACATACACGGTACGGAGCTGGGATCCGTCGCAGCGTGAGCTGACGGTCGATTTCGTGGTTCACGGCGACGAAGGCCTGGCCGGGCCGTGGGCGGCCCGGGCGCGGGTGGGCGAGACGGTGCGCTTCCTGGGGCCCGGCGGCGGCTATGCCCCGGCTGCGACGGCGGACTGGCATCTGCTGGTGGGCGACGAGAGCGCACTGCCGGCGATCGCCGCGTCACTGGAGGCGATGCCGGCGGGCGCTCGTGTCCACGCCTTCGTCGAGGTCGACGGCCCCGAGGACGAGCAGAAGGTCGACACGCCCGAGGGAGTCGAGATCAACTGGCTGCACCGCGGGGCCCGGCCGGCCGGTGAGGCACTGGTCGCGGCGGTCACCGCGCTGGAGTTCCCGGCCGGCGACGTCTGCGCGTTCGTGCACGGCGAGGCGGCGTTCGTACGGGAGCTGCGGCGCCACCTGCGGCTGGACCGGCAGATTCCGCGCGAGCATCTGTCGATCTCGGGGTACTGGCGACTGGGCCAGGACGACGAGGCGTGGCGCGCGGTGAAGCGCGAATGGAACGATCAGGTGGAACGGGAACAGGAACAGGAGAAGGCGGCCTGACGCAGGCGTCTCCTGACCCTCGGCTGCGGTTGCGGCCGGGGGCGTTTTCGTTCCTGGGGCAGGGGGCTCGGCCCGGACCTGTCCGGCGCGCGGCCGAGCGATGCCGTTCTCTGCGTGGAGCCGTCGGCCGTTCTCTACGCAGCGGGCAGAGCCGTCGGACGTTCTCTACGTGACGGGCAAAGTCGGCCGCGCGAAAGGGGGAACGGCATCGGACACCGACCCCTCGCCCCCTCAGCCCGACCCCCTCGCCCCCTCAGCCCGACCCCCTCGTCCCTCAATTCGGCCCCCTCGTCCCTTCAGTCCGGCGGCCTGTCGTCCCCGTACCGGCGTGCCGAGACGTCCACGTGGGCAAGTCGGCGCAGTGCGACCAGCACCGCGTCACCCAGCACCGTGCCGATCACCACGCTCTCCACCAGGTCGTCAAGGCCCGCCCGGCGTCCGACATACGCGATGTCCGCACGCGCCACCTGTTCCGCGGCGGACGCGTAGTCGTCCAGCACTTCGATGAAGGCTCCGTGCCCCACGCGGTCCATCGCGGCCAGCGCGGCCGCGAGCGCCTCGGCGGCCGGGGTGTCGTCGTCCACCCGCCAGCCACGCCGTGCGATCAGTTCCCGGACCTCCTCGCGCGCCCCTTCGAGCTCCGCGTCCGGCTCACCTTCGGCGTACCGCGGGACGATGGGGTCCGTGGCCGCGCCCAGCACCTTGTGCACGGACTGGCCGGGGTCGTCGACCGCCGCGAGGACCTCCGCGATCGCCGCCACCTTCAGCCCGCCCACATCGAGCAGCGCGCGGATCAGCCGCAGCCTGCGCTCGTGCGCGTCGTCGTAGCTCGCCTGGTTCGGGCTCGTCAGCTGCCCGGCGGGAAGCAGGCCTTCACGGACGTAGTACTTGATCGTCGGCACCGGGACCCCGGTTCTGCGACTCAACTCTCCGATGCGCACCGCGTGTTCACCTCTCCGCTCTTGCCAGCCACAGCCTCATCATAGATAGTTCCACTATCGGATAGCAGATAGTTCCGCTATCTATTCGAGGAATCCGACGGAGGGGATACCTATGTCTTCATGGCGTTCTTGGCACCGGCCGCTCATGGTCTTCGCCGCCTCGATGGCGGTCGTATTCGTCGTGTCCGGCGTGGGCATGGTCGTCGACGACCGGGTTCTGGTGGGCTCGCCGATCTGGTTCAAGCCCCTCAAGTTCTCGGCCTCACTGATGATCTACGCGCTGACGCTGGCCTGGATGCTCTCGCTGGCCGGCCGCGGCCGCCGGGTGGGCTGGTGGGCCGGCACCGTCGTCGCGCTGACCGGCGCGATCGAGATGGTGATCATCACCGGGCAGGTGATCCGCGGCAAGCGCAGTCACTTCAACTTCGAAACCGCCTTCGACGGGATGCTGTTCAACATCATGGGGGCGACCATCGTCACCCTCTGGATCAGCTCTCTGATCATCGTCATCCTGTTGTTCCGCTCGCCGATGGCCGACCGCGCCGCCGCCTGGGCGATGCGGCTCGGCGCGGCCATCGCACTGGTGGGCGCCGCCCTCGGAAACCTGATGACACGGGCGACTCCGGAGCAGGAGGCGGCCGGTGGCCGCAGCGTCTCCCAGGTGGTCGGCGCCCACAGCGTCGGCGTACCCGAAGGCGGTCCCGCCATGCCGCTCACCGGCTGGTCGACCACCGGCGGCGATCTCCGCATCCCGCACTTCGTCGGTATGCACGCCCTTCAACTGATCCCGCTCTTCCTGCTCGCGCTCATCGTCCTGGCTCCGCGCTTCCCCCGGCTGCGGGACGAGCGCGTACGGCTGCGGCTCGTGCTGGTCGCCTCGGGCACGTACGCCGCCGTGCTCGCCCTCGTTACCTGGCAGGCGCTGCGCGGCCAGCCGCTGATCCACCCGGACGGTGCGACGCTCGGCGCCGCGGCCCTGATCCTCGTCGCCGCCGCAGCCGGAGCGCTCGTATCGCTCCTGAGCACAACTCCCGCACCAACTCCCGCACAGGGCACCGCAGATGACACCGAGAAGGAGCTTGTGGCATGACCGGAGCGCTCTTTGAAATCACCTTCTGGCTGGCAGCCCCGTTCTGGCTGCTGATGATCTTCGCGCCCGCCTGGCCGCCGACCGCGCGGCTGGCCGCGTCGCCCTGGACCATCTCGGGTGTCCTCGTCATCTATGTCGTCATGGCGGTACCGGTCTTCCCGGAGCTCTGGACCGCGGTGAGCAGCCCGGACATCGACACCTTCCGCGAGCTGACGGTACGGGCCAACGGCGCCGGCGCCCTCTGGGCACAGGTCATCGCCTGGGATCTGCTCATCGGCCAGTGGATGTTCCTCGAGGCGCGGCGGCTGGGTATCCATCCCCTGGTGATGGGCCCGTTGCTGGTGCTGACCATCCTCCTGTCGCCGTTCGCCCTGCCCGTCTTCCTGGTGCTGCGCGCGGTGAAGGCCCGGTCCGCGACCGGAGCCACGGACCGGGCCGTACACCCGCTCTCGTACTAGAAAGCTCAACGGACTTCCGGTCAGGAAGCGGTTCGGCGTGCCGCACCCGAACCATCCGCCTGGAATCAGCTGCGAACCCTGTACCAATCCACCTGGCCATCGGCTCCGAATGCCTGATGAAATCTGTCCGTCCACTCATCCACACCGTGGAGGAAAGTGCGCGTGAAAGAAGCCGTACACATCGGCGGCCCGACCTCGGCGGGTCCCGATCTGCAGCAACTGCTCGGCCTGGTGGCCAGAGGCGACCAGGAGGCCTTCTCCCGGGTCTACGACAGTGTCTGCGGACCTGTCCTCGGGCTGGTGCGCGCCGTGCTGCGCGACCCCGCCCAGTCGGAGGAGGTGACCCAGGAGGTGCTGATCGAGGTCTGGCGTACGGCAGCCCGCTTCCAGCCGTCCCGCGGATCGGCGATGACCTGGATTCTCACGCTCGCGCACCGGCGAGCCGTGGACCGGGTCCGGTCGGCACAGTCCGCGAGCGACCGCGAGCGGCGAGCGGCGCTGCTCGAACGGACGCCGGCCTATGACGACGTCACCGAGCAGGTCGAGGCCCGCCTCGAACGTGAGCAGGTACGGCGGTGTCTGCGCAGCCTGACCGAGCTGCAGCGGCAGTCGGTGACGCTCGCGTACTACCGGGGGCTGGCCTACCGGGAAGTGGCCGAACTGCTCTCCGTGCCGCTCGGCACGGTCAAGACACGACTGCGCGACGGGCTCATCCGGCTGCGCGACTGCCTGGGGGTGAGCGCATGACCATCGCTGATCTGCACACGCTGACCGGCGCCTATGTGCTGCACGCGCTGGCGCCCGACGAGCGTGCCGAGTTCGAGCGGCATCTGGAGGTGTGTCCGGCCTGCGCGCAGGAAGTACGAGAACTGGCCGCCACCGTCGGAAAGTTGGGGCTCGCTGTGGCCGTGACGCCGCCGCCCGCGCTCAAGCAGCGGGTGATGCGGCAGGTCTCCGCGGAGCGCCAGGTTCCGCCGCGGATCTCACGCCGGGCACGCCCCGGCGGCAACCGCGGCCGGGCTCTGTCGCGCTTCGCGCTCGCGGCCTGCCTCGCCGCTGCCGCCGCCTTCGGCGGGGTGGCCGTCTGGCAGCACCAGGAGGCGCAGGACGCACGCGACCTGGCGCAGCGCTCTCAGCAGCAGGCCGAGGAGCTGGCCTCGGTGCTCGCCGCCCCGGACGCGAGGGTCAGCGCCGTGAAGCTCAAGGACGGGGCGACCGGCACAGTGGTCGTCTCACGCGACAGGAACAAGGCGGCCTTCCTCGCCTCCGACCTGCCGAAGCCGCCGCAGGGCAAGGTCTACCAACTCTGGTTCAGCGACAGCGGAAAGATGCGTTCGGCGGGGCTGATGGACCCCGCGACCACCACCAACGCCGTCCTGATGGACGGACCGGTGAACACCGCCTCGGGCATGGGCATCACCGTCGAACCGGCGGGCGGCTCCCCCCAGCCGACCTCCGCCCCCCTTGCCCTGACGAGCTTCCCCGCCTGAGGAAGGACGGCGCATGAGTGTTGCGGTCATGCTCTTCACCTCCGATCTACGGCTGCACGACCAGCCGGCGCTGCGTGCGGCACTGCGCGGCGCCGACGAGGTCGTACCGCTGTTCGTGCTGGATCCGGGCATCCGGAAAGCGGGCTTCGACGCACCCAACCGCCGCGCCTTCCTCGCCGACTGCCTGGCCTCGCTCGATGCCGGGCTGCACGAACGCGGCGGTCGGCTGGTGATCCGTACCGGCCATGTCGCCGAGCAGGTCTGCCGGGTCGTCGCCGAGACCGGGGCCCGCGCTGTGCATGTCGCCGCCGGAGTCAGCGCCTACGCCGTACGCAGGGAGGAGCAGCTGCGCAGTGCGCTGGCGGCGGTGCGCTGTGCCCTGCACGTCCATGACGCGGTGGTCACCGCGCTGCCACCGGGGCGGGTCACACCTGCCGACCGCGACCATTTCGCGGTGTTCTCGGCGTACTTCCGCAGGTGGGAGGCGGCCGGGCTGCGCGAGACCATGGCGGCGCCGCGGTCGGTGCCGGTCCCCGAGCTCGCCGGCCATCCGCTGCCGCGCCGCACCGCGGTGACCGGCGTGTCACCCGGCCTCGCCAAGGGCGGCGAGCCGGCGGGCCGACGGCGGCTGACCGCCTGGCTCGCCGACACGGACGCGGGCATCGCGGCGTACGCGGCGCGGCACGACGATCTGCCGGGCGATGCCACCTCCCGGCTCTCACCGCATCTGCACTTCGGCACGCTCTCCGCCACCGAACTCGTCCACCGGGCACGGCGCAAGGGCGGTCCTGGCGCGGACGCCTTCGTACGGCAGCTCGCCTGGCGGGACTTCCACCACCAGGTCCTGGCGGCCCGGCCCGGGGCGGCCCACGCCGACTACCGTGCGCGCGGCGACCACTGGCGCAGTGACGAGAAGGCGATCGCCGCCTGGAAGGCGGGCCGCACCGGCTGCCCGATCGTGGACGCGGCGATGCGTCAGCTGCTGCACGAGGGCTGGATGCACAACCGCGGGCGGCTGCTGGCGGCGAGCTACTTCACCAAGACTCTGTACATGGACTGGCGCATCGGCGCCCGCCACTTCCTGGATCTGCTGGTGGACGGGGACATCGCCAACAACCAGCTCAACTGGCAGTGGGTGGCGGGCACCGGGACCGACACCCGCCCCAACCGTGTCCTCAATCCGCTCGCTCAGGCGAGGCGCTTCGACCCGCAGGGCGACTACGTACGCCGCTGGGTTCCTGAGCTCGCACAGCTGGCCGGGCCCGCCGTGCACCAGCCGTGGAATCTCGACGGGCTGGACCGGGCCCGGCTCGACTATCCCGATCCGCTGGTGGAACCGGCGGAAGGGCGGGCGCGGTTCGAGCGGGCCCGCGGCCTGCACTGATCGGAGATCCCCCGGGTCCCGGGCACCCGGGGCAGGGCGGTCCTCACACCGCCCCCTCCTTCGTCAGCAGCAGTTGCTGCACATCCAGCCGTCCGGAGCGGAAGCCCGCTTCGGAGGAGGCGAGATAGAAGGTCCACATCCGGCGGAAGGTCTCGTCGAAACCGAGGGCGCCGACCGCTGCGGCTCGGTGGGCGAAGCGCTCGCGCCACAGCCGCAGCGTCTCGGCGTAGTGCGGGCCGAAGCCGTACCGCTCGGCCACCCGCAGTCCGGTGCAGCCGGTGACGACCTGCTCGATCGCCTCGGTCGAGGGCAACAGCCCGCCCGGGAAGATGTACTTCTGGATCCAGGTGCAGTTGGTTCGGGAGGCCGGAAGCCTCTCCTTCGGCGTGGTGATCGACTGAAGCGCGATCCGCCCGCCCGGCGCGAGCAGCCGGTCCAGCATCCTGAAGTACTCCGGCCAGAGCTCCTCGCCGACGGCCTCGATCGTCTCCACGCTGACGATCGCGTCGTAGCGGCCGAGCACCTTGCGGTAGTCGCGCAGCAGGACGGTCACCCGGTCCGCCAGCCCCGCCTCGTGGACGCGTCGCCGCGCAAGCGCATGCTGCTCACTCGAGAGGGTCACGGTCAGCACGCGGGCGCCGCGCTGTGCCGCCCGGATCGCCAACTCACCCCAGCCTGTGCCGATTTCGAGCAGCTGAGTGCCGGATCCGACCTGCGCCAGGTCGAGCAGCCGGTCGATCTTGCGGTGCTGGGCGGCGGGCAGCAGATTCTGTTCGGCGGGGAAACCGCGGAAGAGGGCGGAGGAGTACGACAGGGTCTCGTCGAGGAAGAGCGCGAAGAGCTCGTTCGACAGGTCGCAGTGGTGGCCGATGCCGGCGCGGGGGCCGTCGGACGTGTTGCGGTGCCCGGCCTGCCGCGTGGGCGCCCAGGCTCCGCGCAGCCGGCGGAGCGGCTCGGGGGCGAGGGTCGCGGGGTGCTCGGCGAGTACGGCCAGTACGCCCACGAGGTCACGGGCCTCCCATTCGCCCGCCATGTACGACTCGCCGAAGCCGATGAGTCCGCTCGCGCCGATACGGCGGAAGAATGCCTGCGGATTGTGCACCTCCATGAGGGGCCCGCCCCGGCCGATCGGCTCGCCGCCCGCGAGGCGGACCCGTAGTGGCAGCCTGCCGAGCGCGCGCAGGACGAGCCGTTCGGCGGCGGCGGTCCGCAGCCGGGAGGTCCGGGGCAGCCGGGCCACGTCGGGCCAGCTCCGCGCGTCGACGGAAGCGGCTCTCGATGGTGCCGAGGACACGGTCACGCTCACTTCACACCCTCCTGGGGGCACATGGCGGGAACGAGGTTGTACGGGCGGTCCGCGCAGATGGAGGCGGATGCCGTGGAACCGGATACCGGCGGATACGGCCGGGGTGGAGAGGGGTTGCGCAGGGCCGCACGGAGCAGGGGGGTCTGCGTATGCCTGCAGAGCCGGTCGTCCGCCTCGTACAGCGACACCTGGTGCGAGCGCCGCAGCACGTACGCGGCGCTCAGCCCTGCGACTCCACCGCCGAGAGCGGCCGTACGCCGCCGCTTCGCTGTCATTCCCGCTCCCTCCCGGCCGGCTCCGGCACCGCCGTCCACCGTTCATTCGGCGCGGTGGGGGCGTTGGATTGGTCGACGGGGAGATCTTTCGGCGGACGGCGCACAAGGAGTACGGGCGTGAGGAGTTGGGCCCCGCGCGGACATGGACGTGTGACACCGGTGAAACAGCCTGTCCCTAATTTCTGTCACCCGACCGGAATCAACAACCGGAATCAGCGACAGGGGCTGCCATGACCGTCACCGCACCCACCGACGTACGACCCGATCCCCCGGAGAACGACCGCGGCGGCGACACGGCCGCGCTGGCCGGCTTCGGCTACCGGCAGGAGCTGCACCGCAGCATGGGGCGGTACGCCTCCTTCGCCGCCGGGTTCTCCTTCATCTCCGTCCTCACCACGGTCTTCCAGTTCTTCGCGTTCGGCTTCTCCTTCGGTGGCGCGGCCTTCTTCTGGACCTGGCCCGCCGTGCTGGCCGGGCAGTTGCTGGTCGCGGCCTGCTTCGCCGAACTCGCCGCCCGCTACCCGCTGTCGGGCGCGATCTATCAGTGGTCGACGCGGCTCAGCACACCGTCCTTCGGCTGGTTCGCGGGCTGGATCATGGTGATCGGCCAGATCGTGGTGGTCGCCGCGGCAGCCCTGGCACTCCAGGTCGTACTCCCCGCGATCTGGTCGGGCTTCCAGCTGTTCGGCGGCGACCCGTCGCCCGTAACGCCGTCGGGCGCCGCGAACGCCGCGCTGCTCGCGGTCGTACTCCTCGCCCTGACCACCGCCGTCAACCTCCTCGACAACCGCGTCATGTCCGCCGTCAACCGCATCGGTGTGACCGCGGAGATCATCGGCGCGGTGCTGATCGTGGTGCTGCTCCTGACCCACTCCGAGCGTGGCGCGGGCGTCACCCTGCACACCGGCGGCCAGGGCGGAGCGATCGGCGCGCTGCTCGTCGGCTCCTTCACGGCGGCGTACGTCCTCATCGGTTTCGACAGCGCCGGCGAACTCAGCGAGGAGACCCGCAGCCCTCGCCGTACCGCCCCGCGCACGATCCTTCTCGCGCTGGTCTCGGCCGGTGTACTCGGCGCACTGCTGCTGCTCGGCGGGCTGCTGGCCGCGCCGAGTCTGACCGACGGGCGGCTCGCGACCGAGGGTCTGTCGTACGTCCTCACGAGCAGCCTCGGCGACGGTGTCGGCAAGGCGCTGCTCATCGATGTGGTGATCGCCATCGCGGTGGCCACGCTGGCCATCCAGACGGCGGGCGCCCGGATGCTCTTCTCGATGGCGCGCGACGGCGTGCTGCCCTTCTCTGCCCGCCTCGCGAAAGTCTCCCCGCGCACCGGAATGCCGGCCGGCCCCGCGCTGGCCGTCGGCGCGGCGGCCGCGGCGCTGGGCCTGCTCAACCTCGCCTCGCCGGAGGCCTTCCTCGCCATCGGCACGACCTGCATCGCCATGCTGTATCTGGCCTACGCGATGGTGACGGGCCCGATGCTGGTACGCAGACTGCGCGGCGAATGGGCCCGCGGCCCCGGCGCCGACGAGGTGGACGAGTCGGGCCGCCCCCTGTTCTCGCTCGGCCGCTGGGGCCTGCCGGTCAACATCGTGGCACTGGCGTACGGCCTGTTCATGACGGTGAACCTGGCCTGGCCGCGGGCGGCGGTGTACGACCCGTCGGGCGGGCACTGGTACTTCCAGTGGTTCACGGTGCTGTTCCTGCTGGGCACGCTGGGACTCGGAGCGATTGCGCGCGCGTGGCGGGCGCGCCGGTCGAAGTCGGCTCCGAAGGCCGGGCCGGCGCCGGAGGCCGGTGCCGCTGGAGGGCTGCCGGAGGCTGCGGTGTAGCCGGCGCCGTGGTCGCGCGGTGCCGCCCCGTCGCGCGCCTCAGGCTTTGCCGGCCCTGGCCCTCCTGCGCGGGAAATCGGCGTCGTCCTCGGCCGGCGGAAGCGGCCGGTGCCCTTCCGTGTGGTCGTTGACCCAGCCGCACACTCCGCATGCGTAGCGCCCGTCGAGACCGGATACGCGGGTACCGCACTGCCTGCACTCGGTCTCGGTGATCTCCGGGGCGATGAGGGCCTCGGGATCGGGTAGCGGCTCGAAGTCCGGCAGCCAGTTGTTCATCACCGCAGGCTACCCTCGGCGCCGCGCGGGGGCGGATGCGGCGTGCTGCTCGCCGCTGAGCCTCTCTACGCTGGCGGAATGAACCGCGTGGACCGCGTCAACCGCATGGACCGAGTGATCGGCACAGTCGTAGGCTCGGCGGTCGGCGACGCGCTGGGTGCGCCCTTCGAGTTCCGTGAGCCGGGCGTCTACACCACGCAATTCCCGGACGGCGTGGGCGAGATGTGCGGGGGCGGTGGCTGGGACCCCGGCGAAGCGACGGACGACACACAGATGGCGGTGCTGGTCGGCGCATCACTGCTGGAACGGAACGGACTGGATCTGCCGGACATCTTCGGCCGGTTCCAGCGCTGGGCGGCGGACGATCCCAAAGACATCGGCCTCCAGACCGAGGACGTGCTGACGAACGGCTCGCCGTGGGACCTCGCGGCACCGCTGCACTTCCAGATCACGGGCCGGGCGGCCGGGAACGGCTCCGTGATGAGGGCCTCGACTTCGGCGGTGTACTTCGCGGGCGCGGGACGCGAGGCCACGATGGCGGCCGCCCGCCGGATCGCGGCGCTGACCCACGGTGACCGCGCGGCGTGGGAGGGCACGGCGATCCTCCACGAACTGGTCCGCGCGGCCCTGGACGGAGCGGATCCGCTCACCGCCGTGCCGCCGACGCTGCAGCTGGTCGACGCGGACCACCGCGCCGGATGGGCGAAGGTACTCGCAGCTCACTGGCACCCGGACGAGGCGACGGAGTTCAACGGCGCGGTATGGCCGTGCCTGGGCTCGGCGCTCTGGGCACTGCGTACAACGGCGTCGTACGAGGAGTCCGTGGCGGCGGCGATCGACCTGGGCGGCGACACGGACACGGTGGCGGCGGTGACGGGCATGCTGGCGGGGGCGGTGTACGGGATCGGGGCCATCCCGACGAGATGGCTGGAGCCGCTGCACGTACCGCTGCCGGGGTACGGGGGCCGGGTGCTGCGACTGGCTGAACTGACGTGGCTGGCCGAGGCGTTGGAGTCGTGACGGCCGCCAGAGGGCCGGGCCTGTGCGGGGCGGCCGATGGGTCTCCGACGGCGCGAGGCCGCCGCTCGGCGGCGGTGTGGCGTGTCAGCCCCTGTGCAGCCCGCCCGCCAGGGGCCCGGGGGGCAGTCTTCGGTTTCGGGAAGGGGCGGGGTGAGGAAAACCGCGCCCTACCTCACGCCCCGGCGATCCGCAGCGCCGCATCCGCCGTCGCCCGCGCGAACACCCCCACCGCCCGCTCCGGATCCGACCTGTGCACCAGGATCACGCCCTCGATCAGCCCGAACACCAGGTCCGTACGGAGCTGGAGCTCGCCCTTGTCCAGCTCGGCCCCCGCCGCCGTCGCCCCCAGCAGCTGCCCGTACGCGTCCTTCAAATCCGCCCGCACCCGGTGGAAGCCGGCGAAGCGTTCGCCCCGCACCTCCGGCAGCAGATACAGCGCGCCCAGGTTGTGCGGCCCGCCGCACAGCAGCTCCACGTCCGAGCGGCACAGCTCCCACAGGCGCGTCTGAGCCGGGCGCGTATCGTCCGCGAGCAGGTCGCGCGCCAGGGTCAGGGAGGGCGTGACCGTCGACTCGAGGAGCTCCGCGAGCAGGTCCTCCTTGCCCCCGAAGTAGTGGTACATCGTCGCCTGGCGCATCCCCGCGCTCTCCGCGACCACCCGCGTCGTGGTCGCCGCGTAGCCGTGCGTCGTGAACAACTCGGCCGCCGCGGCCAGCAGTTCGTCGCGCGCGGACAGCCCGCTGTCCGGCCGCTGCTCCGCGCGCGGCCGCCCGACCCGTCGTCCTGTGGTGGTGCCCATGCAGCCGATCGTCGCACACCCTCGGAGCGCCAACCGCACACCCCTTCGAGCAAGGTCCCGGTGAGCGTTCCGTAACTGACCGGCAACGGACGGGCAACGGCCCAGACTCCCCCTCCGCCTAATTTCTGTCGCGCGACAGAAATGACTGCCGAGCCGGAGGAGGTACGCCGCAATGGCGACCGCGACGACATACGGGGCCCGCGACCACGCCCGTGCGCAGGACGGCGCCCGCGCCGAAGCCATGCCGGTCGTGCCCGCGACCGACTGGCCCGCGCCGCCCTGCGGGGCCGGACATCTGGTGTGGGCCGAGACCGTCGCGGGCGGCAACTACACCCACCGCGTGCTCGCCCGCGGCACTGAGCTGCGGCTCACGGACCTGCACGGAGACGCCTGCGCGCATGTGCTGCTGTACGTGGACGGGCGACCGTGGGAACGCCTCAACGCCGCCGACACCGTCAAGGTCCAGTGGAACGCCTACCTCCGCGCCGGGCAGTTGCTCCTCTCCGACCAGGGCCGCGTACTCGCCACTCTCGTCACGGACACCGGAGGCCGGCACGACGCCCTGTGCGGCACTTCCACGCTCGTACGCAACACACAGCGGTACGGGGACGGCTCACCCCAGTCCGCCTCCCCCGCCGGCCGCGAGCTCCTCAAGCTCGCCGCGCTCAAGAACGGACTGGAGCCGCGCGATCTCCCGCCCTCCCTCTCCTTCTTCCAGGGCGTGGAGGTACGGGACGACGGCGCACTGGACTTCACCGGATCGGCCGGCCCCGGAGCCTCCGTGACGCTCCGCGCGGAGCAGGATCTGACGGTGCTGATCGCGAACGTCCCGCATCCTCTGGACCCGCGCGCCGAGTACACCAGCACGGCGCTGGAGGTGCTGGCCTGGCGCGCCGCGCCCACCGCGCCCGGCGATCCGCTCCGGGAGGCCTCACCCGAGGGACGCCGCGCCTACGCCAACACCGTTGATTTCCTTGCCTCGAGGGGACTCGCATGAGCGCGACCACCGTGGTACCCGCCCGCGCCGCCTGGTCCGCCGTCGTCCGCGCCGGTGAGCAGCTGACCATCACCGATCTGCACGGCAATCAGGCCGTGGACTTCCTGGTGTACGACGCCCACGACACTGCCGTCCGCTACAGCGCAGCCGACACCGTCCACGCCCAGGGGAACATCTTCCTCACCACCGGGAGCGTGCTGATGTCGAACGAGCACACCCCGCTGATGACCGTCACCGAGGACACCTGCGGACGACACGACACGGTCGGCGGCGCCTGCTCCAAGGAGTCCAACACCCTGCGCTACGGCCACCACACCTGGTCGCAGCACGCCTGCGTCGACAACTTCCTCGCAGAGGGCGCGCGTTACGGCCTCGGCAAGCGCGATCTGGTCTCCAACATCAACTGGTACATGAACGTCCCGGTCGAGAAGGACGGCACGCTCGGCATAGTCGACGGCATCTCCGCGCCGGGGCTGCGCGTCACCCTGCACGCCGAGACCGACGTCCTGGTCCTCGTCTCCAACTGCCCTCAGATCAATAACCCGTGCAACGGATTCGAACCGACCGCCGTCAAGATGACGATCAGCGAGGCCGCCGTATGACCGCGTTCGACACACTGCTGGTCGCCAACCGGGGCGAGATCGCCGTCCGTATCATCCGCACCGCCCGCCGCGTCGGGCTGCGTACGGTCGCCGTCTTCTCCGACTCCGACCGCGCCGCACCCCATGTCCGGCTCGCCGACGAGGCGGTACGGCTCGGCCCCGCGCCCGCCAAGGAGTCGTATCTCGACGCCGATCTCATACTCAGGGCCGCGAAGGACACGGGCGCGGGCGCCATCCACCCCGGTTACGGCTTCCTCTCCGAGGACGCGGACTTCGCGCGCCGCTGCGAGGACGCCGGGCTCGTGTTCGTCGGGCCGACCTCCGGGCAGCTGGAACTCTTCGGCGCGAAGCACACCGCGCGGGCCGCCGCCGAGGCCGCGGGCGTACCGCTCGCCCCCGGCACCGGGCTGCTGCCCGACCTGGCCGCCGCGCTGGCGGCGGCGGACGGCATCGGCTACCCGGTGATGCTCAAGGCGACGGGCGGCGGTGGCGGCATCGGCATGCGGGCCGTGCACGATGCCGAGGGCCTGGCCGACGCGTGGGAGCGGGTGCACCGGGTCGCTGCGGCCTCCTTCTCCTCGGCCGGCGTCTTCCTGGAGCGCCTGGTCGAGCGCGCCCGCCATGTCGAGGTGCAGGTCTTCGGCGACGGTGAGGGCCGGGTGGTCACCTTCGGCGACCGCGACTGCTCCCTCCAGCGGCGCAACCAGAAGGTGCTGGAGGAGGCCCCGGCGCCAGGTCTGCCCGATTCCGTACGCACACAACTGACGTCCTGTGCACGGGAGTTGTGTGCCAGTGTCGGATACCGCTCGGCCGGCACGGTCGAGTTCGTGTACGACGCGGCCCGGGAGGAGGCGTACTTCCTGGAGGTCAACACCCGCCTCCAGGTGGAGCATCCGGTGACCGAGGAGATCTATGGCGTCGATCTCGTCGAGTGGATGCTGCGGCTCGCGCAGGGCGAGACGGCTGTCGTACGCGAGCCGGGCGCACCGCGCGGACACGCCGTCGAGGCCCGCGTCTACGCCGAGGACCCGAGCCGCGACCACCGCCCCGGCGCCGGCCTGCTGACCCGGGTGTCCTTCCCCACCGACATACGTGTCGACTCCTGGGTCGAGACGGGGACAGAGGTGACGACGGCGTACGACCCGATGCTGGCGAAGGTCGTGGCGTACGGCGCCGATCGTGCCGAGGCCATCGACCGGCTGGACTCCGCGCTGGCCGCGACCCGCGTCGACGGCATCGAGACGAATCTGGGCCTGGTGCGGGCCGCGCTCGCCGACGCGTCCGTACGGGCCGCCGCACACAACACCGCGACGCTGGCGACGATCAGCGACCCGACGCCGCGGATCGAGGTCATGGCGTCGGGAACCCTCACCACCGTCCAGGACTGGCCGGGCCGCACCGGCTACTGGCAGGTCGGCGTGCCGCCGTCGGGGCCGATGGACGATCGCTCGTTCCGCCTCGGCAACCGCGCGCTCGGCAACGTCGAGGGCACGCCAGGACTGGAGTGCACGCTGCAGGGCCCGACGCTGCGGTTCACGCACGCGGCGACGGTCTGCGTTGCGGGCGCGCCCGCTCCGGTGACGGTCGACGGCGAACCGGTCCGCCAGTGGGAGCCGTTCACCGTCCCCGCGGGTTCCTCACTGGCCGTCGGCACCCCCGGCGGCCAGGGTCTGCGCACCTACATCCTGTTCGCGGGCGGTCTGGACGTCCCGGACTTCCTGGGCAGCGCGGCCACGTTCACGCTGGGCCGGTTCGGCGGCCACGGCGGCCGGGCGCTGCGTACGGGCGATGTCCTGCACGGCGGCACGGCGGCGGTGTCCGGCACGGGCGTTGCCGGGGCGGTGACCGGCCCGGGCGTTGCCGGCGCGCCCGTCCCGCACGCCGAGCGCCCTGCCTTCCCGAACATCTGGCACATCGCGGTGACAGAAGGCCCGCACGCCGCACCGGAGTTCTTCACCGAGGAGGACATCCACGACTTCTACGCCGCCGAATGGAAGATCCACTTCAACTCCGCGCGCACGGGCGTGCGGCTGATCGGCCCGAAGCCGCGGTGGGCGCGGACGGACGGCGGGGAGGCGGGACTGCACCCGTCCAACATCCACGACACTCCGTACTCGGTCGGCGCGGTCGACTACACCGGAGACATGCCCGTGCTGCTGGGCCCGGACGGCCCGTCGCTCGGCGGCTTCGTCTGCCCGGCGACGATTCTGAAGGCGGAGCGCTGGAAACTCGGCCAGCTGCGGCCGGGGGACACCGTCAGGTTCGTCCCTGTGACGGTCGAGGGCGAGAAGCGCCGGATCATCGTCGACGGCGGGATCCTCGGGCGGGGCGAGTCGGTCACGTACCGCCGCAGCGGGGACGACAATCTGCTGGTCGAGTACGGGGAGATGCAGCTGGATCTCGCTCTTCGGATGCGGGTGCACGCCCTGGCCGAGGCGGTGGCGGCAGAGGGGCTGCCGGGCGTCGTGGATCTGACGCCGGGCATCCGCTCGCTCCAGATCCAGATCGACCCGGAGGCCCTCTCCCAGTCGGCCCTCCTCTCCGTCCTGACCCGCCTCGAGTCCGAACTCCCGCCCTCGGACGCCCTGGTGGTGCCGTCACGGACGGTCCACCTCCCCCTGTCCTGGGACGACCCGGCGACGCGGGAGGCGATCGCCCGCTATATGGCCGGGGTACGGGACGACGCGCCGTGGTGCCCGTGGAACATCGAGTTCATCCGCCGCGTCAACGGCCTCGATTCGGTGGACGACGTCTACCGCACGGTCTTCGACGCGGAATATCTCGTACTCGGACTGGGCGACGTCTACTTGGGCGCACCGGTCGCCACGCCGCTGGACCCGCGGCACCGGCTGGTCACGACGAAGTACAACCCGGCCCGGACATGGACGGCGGAGAACTCGGTCGGGATCGGCGGCGCGTACTTGTGCGTCTACGGCATGGAAGGGCCCGGCGGTTATCAGTTCGTGGGCCGTACGACTCAGGTGTGGTCACGCTGGCAGGAACGGCCGTGGCTGCTGCGCTTCTTCGACCGGATCAAGTGGTACGCGGTCGGGGCGGACGAACTCCTGGAACTTCGCGCGGACATGGCGGCGGGCCGCTTCACGCCCCGTATCGAGGAGGGAACGTTCTCGCTGGCGGTCTACCAGCGCTTCCTCGCCGAGAACGCGGAGTCGATCGCGTCCTTCCGCGCCCGCCAGTCGAGGGCGTTCGGGGCGGAACGCGACGCATGGGAGGCGGCGGGCGAGTTCACCCGCGCGGAGTCGCCCGCCTCGCCCGCGGTCCCTGAACTGGACGTTCCGCCGGGCGGGCAGGTCGTGGAGGCCGAATTCGCGGCCTCGGTCTGGCAGTTGAACGTGGAGCCGGGGGCTGTTGTCACGACCGGTCAGCCGCTGCTGACGCTGGAAGCGATGAAGATGGAATCCCGCGTGCACGCGCCGTGCGCGGCGCGGGTCGCGCGATTCCTGGTCACGCCCGGCACCCAGGTGGAAGCGGGCACCCCGCTGGCCATCCTGACCCCCACGAACCCCTGACCGGGGCGGGGTCCTCCCCCACCCCGCCCCTTCCCGTAACCGGGGGCTTCGCCCCCAGACCCCCAGTCCTCAATCGCCGGACGGGCTGAGAGATTCAGCCCGTCCGGCGGAAGATCAAGCCCCACGGCGATTGAGGCGCGGGGTCCGGGGCGGAGCCCCGGTGAAGGGGGGTGGGGGACAAGATTCCCAGCCCGTACTCCCCCCCCCCCCCCCCCCAAGGAGCCGCCCCCCATGCCCACCACCGCCCTCGCCCTCGCCCGCGTCCGGGACGCATACGACCGCATCGACCGCGCCCGTCGGCCCGACATCTGGATCACCCTCCGCCCCCGCGCCGACGCCGAATCGGACGCCCGTGCCGTCGACGCGCGCGTCGCCGCCGGTGAGCAACTCCCCCTCGCCGGCCGCACCGTCGCCGTCAAGGGCAACATCGACATCGACGGCCTCCCCACCACCGCCGGCTGCCCCTCCTACGCCTATGACCCGCCCGCCGACGCCCCCTCCGTCGCCAGGCTCAGAGCCGCCGGTGCCGTCGTGCTCGGCAGTACCAACATGGATCAGTTCGCCACCGGCCTCGTCGGCACCCGCTCGCCGTACGGCGCGGTTCGCAGCGCCCACGACCCGGCAAGGATCGCCGGAGGATCCAGCTCCGGATCCGCTGTCGCCGTCGCCCTCGGCATCGCGGACCTCGCGCTCGGCACGGACACCGCCGGCTCCGGCCGTGTCCCCGCCGCCTTCAACGGCATCGTCGGCATCAAGCCCACCCGAGGCCTCGTCCCCACCGACGGCGTCGTCCCCGCCTGCGCGAGCCTCGACTGCGTCAGCGTCTTCGCCCGCACACTCCCCGAGGCCGAACTCGCCCTCGCCCTCATCGCCACGCCACCCGGCCGCGCGGCCCCGCACCGCACGCCCGGCCCCTGGCGGGTCGCTGTGCCGCCGGCGGAGCAGCTCGGGGCCATGGACGAGGGCTGGGCCGAGGCATACGAAGCGGCAGCAGACCGTCTCGCGGCCGCCGGCGCCCGCCTCAGCCCCGTCGACCTCACCCCCTTCACCGAGGCGGCCGCGCTCCTCTACGACGGCGCATTCGTCGCCGAGCGCTATACCGCCACAGGCGCCTTTGTCGACAAGGAAACGAACGATCTCGATCCCACCGTCGCCGCCATCATCCGCCGCGCCCGCGACATCCCCGCCCATCGGCTCTTCGCCGACCAGACCCGGCTCGCCGTCCTCCGCGCCCGCGCCATGACCGCCCTCGCGGAAGCGGACGCGCTCCTCCTGCCCACCACCCCGGGCCACCCCACCCTCGACGACGTCGCCGCCGACCCGTTCGGCGCCAATGCCCGGCTCGGCCGGTTCACCAACTCCACCAATCTCTTCGACCTCGCCGCGGTCGCCGTCCCCGCAGGTGAAGTGGACGCCCGCCCCTTCGGCGTCATGCTGATCGGCCCGGCCGGCACGGACGACCGACTCGCCCGGATCGCCGCACTGCTCACTCCGCCCGTTCGCCTCGCCGTCGTCGGAGTCCACCTCACCGGCCAGCCCCTCAACCCCCAACTCCTCACCCTCGGCGCCCGGTTGATCCGTACCACCACCACAGCCCCCGCCTACCGGCTCTTCGCCCTGCGTACCGACCCCCCCAAGCCGGGCCTTGTCCATGTGGACAGCGGCGGCCGGCATATCGAGGCCGAGATCTGGGAGCTGCCTCCGGAGGGCCTCGGCACGCTCACCGCCGCCCTCCCCCGCCCCATGGCGATCGGCCGCCTGGAACTGGCCGACGGCACCACCGCCCCCGGTTTCCTCTGCGAACCCGCCGCCCTCGACGACGCCGTCGACATCACGGAGCACGGCGGCTGGCGAGCGTACAGAAACAGTTGACTCGGCCCCAACACGCCTGTTCCACTGGGCAGATGCGCCCTCGGCTGCGGTTGGTCACCCGCGACCACATCGACTTCGGTCGTGTGTGGTCCGCCTCGTGTTGCCTCTGACGGTTCCACACCGGCTCCAGGCCACTGACCACGTCACCGCACCACGAGATATGAGGCCGCACCATGCCCGTCGAGTTTCTCGGCATCGCCGCAACCAATGAAGGCTCCGAAGTCACGCCCCGTTCCGGGCCGTCCTTCGACAAGGAGTACACGCTCAAGCTCGCCCGCGCCCACGAGGACCACGGCTGGGACCGCGTCCTGTTCGCGTACGGCTCCGGCTCACCCGACCCCTCCCCGGCTGCCGCGTACATTGCGGCCCGCACCGAGAAGCTCCAGATTCTCGTCGCGCACCGCCCCAACGTCTCGTACCCGACCTTCGCCGCGAAGACCTTCGCCACGCTGGACCGGATCAGCGACGGCCGGCTCGCCGTCCACTTCATCACCGGCGGCAACGACCACGAGCAGCAGCGCGAGGGCGACTTCCTCACCAAGGACGAGCGCTACGCCCGTACCCGCGAAGCCATCCAGATCATCAAGAAGGCCTGGACGAGCCATGAGCCCTTCGACCACGAGGGCACGCACTACCGCTTCAGCGACTTCGTGAGCGACACCTTCCCCGTACAACAGCCGCATCCGCGCGTCTCGTTCGGCGGTTCCTCGCCCGCGGCCTACGAGGCCGGTGGCGCCGAGGCCGATATCTACTGCCTCTGGGGCGAGCCCCTCGCCGAGACCGCTCAGCAGATCGAGTCGGTGAAGGCGGCCGCGAAGGCGGCGGGCCGCACCGACGTCCCCAAGATCCAGGTGGCGTTCCGGCCGATCATCGCGCCCACCGAGGAACTCGCCTGGGAGAAGGCGTACCGGACCCTCGACCGGATCAAGGCACGCAAGGCGGGCGCGCCGCTCAGCCGCCGCCACCCGCTCGAGGACCCGGAGAACACGGGCTCACAGCGCCTTCTGGCCGTCGCCGCGCAGAGCGAGCGGCACGACCGCGCGCTGTGGACGCCGACCGCGGCCGAAACGGGCGGGGCGGGCAACTCCACCGCGCTCGTCGGCACGCCCGAGACCGTCGCCCGGGCACTGCTCGACTACTACGACCTCGGCGTGGAGATTCTCTCCGCCCGTGGCTACGACCTGCTGGACGACGCGATCGACTTGGGCCGCCAGGTGATCCCGATCGTGCGTGAGGAAGTCGCCAAGCGCGACGCCGCGAAGGCGATTGACGCCGCCGCGTGACGACGGCGGGGCCCCGGCACCTTGCGTGGACAGCCCTCTGGACCCGGCGGATGATGGGAAAAGAGGGATCCATAGGGACGGAAGGTGGGAATCGCTATGGCTGAACACCCGGACTGTGCCCTGATACGCCGGGGTTACGCAGCGTTCGGATCAGGTGACATGGAGACGCTGGGCTCCTTGATGACGGCGGATGTCGTCCACCACGTACCCGGAAGCAGCCCGATATCCGGGCACCACAAGGGCCGGGACGCCGTTCTCCAGCTCTACCGCAGGTTCGGCGAGGAGACCAACGGCACCATGCTGATCGAGCTCGAAGCCGTGCTCGCCGACGGGCGCGGCCATGTGATGTCCTTCCACACATCCCGGGCCGACCGGGGTGACCACGGCCTCGAAATGCGCGAAGGACTGTTCTTCACGATCGTCGGCGGAAAGATCTCCGACATCGACCAGTGCCTCGAAGACATCGACGAGTCCGACAGGTTCTGGAACTGACCGGAAACGCTGTGGCCCCGTTCACCAGCGGCCGGTGGTGAACGGGGCCGTCGTGCGTCGTCCCGCTCAGCCCACCGAGCTGTACGCCACCACACCCCGCAGCAGCGCGTCGACCGCCCTGCGCGCGTTCTTGGCGACCGTGCTGCCCTCGCGCGGCGCGGCTGCCGCGATCTGGCCGAGGACGTCGATGACCTGCTTGCTCCAGCGGACGAAGTCGCCGGCAGGCATCTCCGCCTCGCGCAGCACCTCGTCCAGGCTCCGGTCGGAGGCCCACTGGTACGCGGCCCAGGCGAAGCCGAGATCGGGTTCGCGCTGTCCGACACCCTCCGCCTGGTTGATCTTGAACTCTTCCTCCAGGGCGTCGAGCCGGCCCCAGATGTGCACCATCTCGCCGAGTGCGACCTTCGCCTTGCCCGCCGGGACCTTGGGCGCCACCGCGTCGTCCGACTGCCGCGCCTCGTACACCAACGCCGAGGCGCACGCGGCCAGTTCGGCCGGACTGAGTCCCTCCCACACACCGTCACGCAGGCATTCGCTCGCCAGCAGATCCAGCTCGCCGTACAGCCGGGCGAGCCGCCTGCCGTGCTCGGTGACCTCGTCCGCACGCAGATAGTCCAGCTCGGTCAGCAGCGCCACGATCCGGTCGAAGGTACGGGCGATGGTGTTCGTACGCCCCTCGATGCGCCGCTCCAGCTGCTGGGTGTCGCGCTGCAGCCGGTGGTACCGCTCAGCCCACCGCGCATGGTCCTCGCGCTCGTCGCAACCGTGGCAGGGGTGCGCGCGCAGCTCCGCACGGAGCCGGGTGATCTCACGGTCGTCGGCTGCCGCGGCCCGCTGCTTGCGGTGCCGCTCGGGAACGATGTGGCCGGCCTTCGTCCGCAGCGCGGACGCCAGATCGCGCCGCGACTGGGGCGAGCGCGGATTGAAGGACTTCGGGATCCGCATCCGCTCCAGCGCCTCGACCGGCACCGGGAAGTCCATCGACGCCAGCCGCTTGACCTGCCGCTCGGCGGTCAGGACCAGCGGCCGCGGGCCGTCGTGCTGCTCGAAGCCGCGGTGGCCGTTACTGCGTCCGGCCGGGATGCCCGGGTCGAGCACCAGCGCGAGGCCCGCGAACTTGCCCGTCGGGACATGGATGACATCACCGGGCTTCAGCTTCTCCAGCGAGGAGGCCGCGGCGGCCCGCCGCTGTGCGACGCCCTGCTTGGCCAGCTCCGTCTCGCGGTCCTTGAGCTCACGGCGCAGCCGTGCGTACTCCTCGAAGTCCCCCAAGTGGCAGGTCATGCCCTCGCGGTAGCCCTCGAGCCCCTCTTCGTTCTTCTGCACCTGGCGACTTATGCCGACGACCGACTTGTCCGCCTGGAACTGCGCGAACGACGTCTCGAGCAGCTCGCGCGAGCGGTGGCGCCCGAACTGCTGCACCAGATTGACGGCCATGTTGTACGAGGGCTTGAAGCTGGAGCGCAGGGGGTATGTGCGGGTGCCCGCGAGACCGGCGAGCGCGGCCGGGTCCATGCCCCGCTGCCACAGCACCACCGCATGGCCCTCGACATCGATGCCGCGCCGTCCGGCCCGGCCGGTGAGCTGGGTGTACTCACCAGGGGTGATGTCGGCGTGCTGCTCGCCGTTCCACTTGACGAGCTTCTCCAACACCACTGAGCGGGCAGGCATGTTGATGCCGAGCGCCAGTGTCTCGGTGGCGAAGACGGCCTTGACCAGACCGCGTACGAAGAGCTCTTCGACGACCTCCTTGAAGGTCGGCAGCATGCCGGCGTGGTGCGCGGCGATGCCCCGCTCCAGACCTTCCAACCACTCGTAGTAACCCAGGACATGCAGATCCTCGCCGGGGATGGCGGCGGTCCGCTCCTCGACGATCTCGCGCACCTTGAGCCGCGCTTCCTCGTCGTTGAGCCGCAGCCCCGCGTACATGCACTGCTGTACGGCAGCTTCGCAGCCCGCCCGGCTGAAGATGAAGGTGATCGCGGGCAGCAGCCCTTCCGCGTCGAGCCGCTCGATGACCTCGGGCCGTCCCGGCGTCCAGATCCGGGTGCGCTGACGCCGCTCACGCTCACGGTCCGCCTCACGGACCATCTTGCCGCGTCGGCGGTCGCGGGGGTTGTACGTGCGCTGGTTCTCCATCCGCGCCAGGCGTACGAGATCGGGGTTGACCTCGCGCCGGGTCACACCGCGGCCGCCGTGGTCGGTCTCCTCCTCGAAGAGGTCGTACATCCGGCGGCCGGCCATGACGTGCTGCCACAGCGGCACGGGCCGGTGCTCGGAGACGATCACCTCGGTGTCGCCACGGACGGTGTCCAGCCAGTCGCCGAACTCCTCGGCGTTCGACACGGTGGCCGACAGGGACACCAGGGTCACCGACTCGGGGAGGTGAATGATCACTTCCTCCCAGACGGCACCGCGGAAGCGGTCGGAGAGGTAGTGGACCTCGTCCATGACCACATAACCGAGGCCGAGCAGGGACTGCGAGCCCGCGTACAGCATGTTGCGCAGTACCTCGGTGGTCATCACGACGACCGGTGCCTCGGAGTTGACGCTGTTGTCGCCGGTGAGCAGGCCGACCTTGTCCGCGCCGTAGCGCCTGGCGAGGTCGGTGTACTTCTGGTTGGACAGTGCCTTGATGGGTGTGGTGTAGAAGCATTTGCGGCCCTGCTGAAGAGCCAGGTGGACGGCGAACTCGCCGACGATGGTCTTGCCGGAGCCGGTGGGCGCCGCGACGAGCACGCCCTTGCCCGCTTCCAGGGCCTGACAGGCTTCGATCTGGAAGGGGTCCAGGTCGAATTCGTACAGCGCTCGGAAGGGGGCCAGCGCAGTGGCCTCCTCAGCGGCGCGGATACGGGCAGCGGCGTAGCGCTCAGCGGGAGAGAGGTCCTCGGTCATCTTGCTCACGAGCCTACCCGTCACCTCTGACAGTGAGCGCGATCTTTAATTGACCGGGGCAAGTACCGGTACGGGCACCCGCACGGCGCCCGGAACGCACGAGCGGCCGGTTGCGCGGCGTGCGCGCCCCGGCCGCGTCCCGCGGTGGTACTGGCGAAAAAGATGATCCCGCCGGTCATCCGGCGGACCCGGCAAGGTCAGGTGATGTCGTCGTAACCGTTGATCCGGTTCGAACGCCCACCGTCCGCTTCGCCGCCGCTCTGCTCCGGTACGGAGCGCGCGGCCAGGACGGGCTCGACGTCACTGACGGCCGCGGGGGTCAGATCGAGGTCGGAGGCCTCGTCGTCGTCCAGCTCGGCGTCCGGGTCGTTGCGCCGCCGCCGCTTGTCGTTCAGCAGCGAGAAGCCGACGGCCATGAAGTAGAGGATGCTGATCGGCCCGGCCAGCGCGATCATGCCGATCGGGTCCGTCGTCGGGGTGATCACGGCACCGAAGACGAAGACACCCATGATGACGCCGCGCCACCACCGGGCCATGCGCCGACCGCTGAGGATGCCCGTGAGGTTGAGCATCACCAGCACGAGCGGCAGCTCGAAGGCGAGCCCGAAGACGAGCACCATCCGCAGCGTGAAGTCGAGGACATCGCCCAGCGACAGGATGTTCGCCGAGCCGTCCGGCGTCAGGCTGATCAGGACCTTCACGCTGACGGGGAGGATGAGGTACGCGAGGTAGGCACCGGCGGCGAACAGCGGTACCGCCGCGCCGACGAAGGCGTACGTGTACCTCTTCTCGCTCTTGTGCAGTCCAGGTGCCACGAAAGCCCAGAGCTGGTAGAGCCAGACCGGGCTCGCGACAACGAGGCCGGTGGTCAAGCTCAGCTGGATCGTCGTGCTGAAAGGCGCAATCAGCGTATTGAAGGAGACGATCGCGCAGTTTCCGCCGTTACTCGTCACGCCCGGCGGACATTTGGGCACCGACTTCGTCAGGAACTGCATGAGCTGCTCGCTGTACATCAGGGCCACAATCGTGACCGCCATGATGGCGAGCATTCCCTTCGCGAGCCGGTTGCGAAGCTCTCGCAGGTGCTCCACGAGAGGCATCCGCCCCTCGGGGTCCTTCTCCTGCTTGCGGGCAGACTTGAGCAACCCACGTCCTCATCTCGTGCGGCAGGCCATCACCGTTGTTTCGGTGCCTGCGGCGGCCCAGGGTCAGCGCTTGGTGGTGTCGGTCGGCTCGGTCACGGGACGTGAGCTGGTCACATCACCGGGCGCGGCCTGGATGGTGCGCGGCGCGGGCTGGTCCTGGGCGGCGCCCGGCTGCGGCGGGTCGGCCGGGGCGCTCTGCGTGTCGTCCGACTTCATGGCCTTGGCCTCACTCTTGAGGATTCGGGCCGACTTGCCCAGCGAACGGGCCATGTCCGGAAGCTTCTTGGCGCCGAACAGCAGGACGATGACGACAAGGATGAGAATGATCTCGGTGGGGCCGAGCCTACCCATAGCTGTTTACCTTCTTCACCGAGGCGACAGGGAGTCTGATTGCCCGACTGCCGGACAAATGTCTGGCCACCGCGCTACCAGCGATCGTAACCCGCAGGAGTAAACACAGGGCAATGCCTGCGCATACGCACGATTGCAGCCCGTGCCCCCACTGTCCGGGCCGCCACCAGCAGCGTACCGCTCGCGGTTCCGGCGCAGCAGAGTGCACCCGGGCTATCGCAAGGCGTCACCGGTGCGGGCCAGACCGGTCGCCGCGTTCTCCAGATCCTCCGCGGCCCGGTTGATCCGCTCCGTGGTGCGGGCCACCTCGATGCCCAGCCGCTGGGCCTCGAGAAAGACGCGGATACCGAGGATGCCGAGTACAGCGATCCCGAGGAAGCCGAGGGCGATGGCGAGCATGGGCCAGAGCATGGGCAGCACCTAGACCGTTCTAGACGGTGGAGTAGAGGCGCAGGGTCCGTACGCCGCCGCCGGTGAGGAGCTCGACGATGCGCTCCCCGGCCGGCTTGCGGACGGCCATGTCGCACTCGGGGCAGGTGAAGGAGTAGAAGGTGGTGCGGCGGCTGGCTCCGATGGCGAGCCGCAGCGCCCCTGCGGAGAGCTCGAAACGAGCGCGGCACTCGGGGCACGCGGCCTTGTAGAGGACCGGCCCCACCGTCGCCGGAATTCCAAACATCACAGACATGCCGCGCGAATCCCCTTATTCCTGAGCGTCATGGGCAGCGAGTTATTCCTGAGCGTCATAGGCGGCGAGCGCCTCACGCGCCGCCAGCCGGGCACTGTCCGTCAGGTCCTGCGGCGAGACGATCCGCCCGTCCCGCCCCAGCCGCAGCGCCAGGCGCCGCAGCGAAGCGGGAGCAGGCGTACGCAAAGTGATGCGCAGACCACCCTCCGGCAGCTCCTCCGCGCTGTCGTGCGGGTAGTACTCGGCGACCCAGCGCCCGCCGGGGCCGACCTCGACCACGACCTCCGGATCGTCCGCCGACGGCTGCACCAGCCCTTCGGACAGATCCCGCAGCTCGATCTCGGGCGGTGCGGCCGGGGCGTCGAGCAGCTTGATCTCGGCCACCCGGTCGAGGCGGAAGGTCCTGCGCGCCTCGGAGAGACGGCACCATGCCTCCATATACGTATGACCCACCGCGAAGAGCCGGATCGGGTCCACCTCGCGCTCGGTGAGCTCGTCGCGCGCGGGCGAGTAGTACTTCAGCCACAGCCGCCGCCGCTCCGAGATCGCCCGGTCCACATCGGCGAAGACACCGCCCTCGGACTGGAAGGTGACTGAGAGCCGGGAGCTCGCGCCGGCCGCCTCGCCCGCCGCGGTCTCCAGTTTGGCGGTGGCCCGCAGCAGCGCCTCGCGGTCGCCCTCGCGCAGCCCGGGCAGGGTGGCGACGGCGCGCGCGGCCACCAGCAGGGCGGTCGCCTCGTCGGCAGCGAGCCGCAGCGGCTCAGCTGTACTCGTGCCGGAGGCATCCGGATTGCGCCACCAGATGCGGTCACCGTCAGTGTCGATGTCGAGCAGATCGCCGCCGCGGAAGCTGGTCCCGCACATCGGCAGTACGTCGAGGTCGGAGATCAGCTCGTCCTCGGTGATCCCGAAGGCGCGGGCGACGTCCCCCACGCGCGCGCCGGGGCGCTCGCGAAGATAGGTCACCAGCGAGAGCATTCGCCGGGTCTGGTCAATGGCGTTGGCGGCCATGGTTGTACGAGTCCCCCTCAGCCCTTGGCCACGGCACGGAGCCGGTCGACCACATCGGCCCGCAGATCCGCGGGCTCCAGTACGACGACGTCCGGGCCGAATTCCACGAGCCAGGCATCGAGCCCGTGCCCGTACGGAATCTCCAACTCGTCCCAGCCCTCGCCCAGTTCCCGGATGGACTGTGCTCTTGAGCGCAGCGGATAGCCGCAGCCGGTGCGCAGCCGGATCACCGCGGAGCGGGTCGCGGTCTCACCCGCCCAGCTCTCGACGGTCTCACGGACGGTCACGACGTCGGGCACGGGCGCGGTGAACGAGCCGACGCGGGAGCGGACCCGGCCGGTGATACGGGAGAGCCGGAAGACCCGCTCGGCGCCCCGGTCCCGGTCCCAGCCGGCGAGATACCAGTGACCGCGCCAGAACTCGAGCGTCCATGGTTCGACCTGGCGCTGCTCGGGGCGGGCGGCATTGGCCTTGCGGTAGTCGAAGACGACGGGCCGGCGGTCGCGGCAGGCGAGCATCAGCGGTTCGAAGGCGGCCTCATGGACCGGGATGCGGGGCTCGAGCGCGCTGTGATGGGCCTCGTACGAATCCCCGGCCTCGGGCATACCGGCCGCGCGCAGCTTCTGCAGGGCGCCGCTGGCCGCTCCGGCCAGCCGCGCCTGCTGCCAGACCTTGGCGGCGAGGCCGAGGGCAGCGGCCTCCTCGGCGTCCAGCGTGATGGCGGGCAGCCGGTTGGAGTCGCGGCGGGCGAGATAGCCGGTGTCGCCGTCGAGGTTCTCCACCGTCTCGATGACCAGGCCGAGTTCGCGCAGATCGTCCTTGTCGCGCTCGAACATCCGGTTGAAGGAGTCGTCGGAGCCGGCCTCCAGATAGGCCTCGATGGACCCGCGCAGCTCGCGCTTGCTGAGCGGACGCCGGGTCCCCAGCAGGCACAGCGCCAGATTCATCAGCCGCTCGGCCTTGGCAATGGCCATCGACGCCCTTCGCCCCCATCTACGTAGCACTTCTGAGCGTTGACCGTACCGCTCCGGGCTGCCGGGGCAAAAGCCGAGGGCCCACGCCGGACGGCATGGGCCCTCGTTACGCTACGAAGCGATCGGACTCAGACAGCAACCAGATCGCAGACGAAGATCAGCGTCTCGCCGGGAGCGATAGCGCCGCCACCGGCGCCGCGCTCGCCGTAGGCAAGGTGCGCGGGGATGATCAGCTGGCGACGGCCGCCGACCTTCATACCCAGCACGCCCTGGTCCCAGCCGGAGATGACCTGGCCGCCACCGAGCTGGAACTGCAGCGGGGTGCCGCGGTTCCAGGACGCGTCGAACTCCTCGCCGGTGGAGAAGGCCACGCCCACGTAGTGGACGGAGACGGTGTCGCCGGCCTTGGCCACCGGTCCGTCACCCTCCCAGATGTCCTTGATCTCCAGGTCGGCCGGCGGCTCGCCACCCGGGAAATCGATCTCGGGCTTCTCGATGCTCACTGAACTGCTCCTCTAAATGATGAACGGGGCAACCTGGACAGTCTTACACCTTTGTCAGAAGGTCCACGGCGAAGACGAGCGTCGAGTTCTTCGGGACGCCCTGCTTCTCCTCGGCCCCGAATGCCTGGTCCGGCGGGATGACCAGCAGCAGGCGGCTGCCGACCTTCTTGCCGACGAGACCGTCCTTGAGTCCCTTGAGCGTCACCTGCGCCAGCGGGAAGGTCTGGGGCTTGCCCCGCTGGTACGTGCTGTCGAACTTCTTGGCGCCGTTCCAGAGATAGGCCTCGTAGTTCACGATGACGGTGTCCTTCGCCGTGACCACCGGGCCCGTGCCCTCGAGCACGTAGTTGGAGACGAGCTTCTTCGGCGGGTCGGACTCCTTGGGGAAGGTGACCGAAGGGGCCTTGCCGTCGGTGTTGATGCCCACCTTCGGCAGGTCGATGTTGTCCTGTGCGACCTCGGTGCCCTTGGCGGACACCGGAATGGTGGTCGCCTTCAGAATGTCGACGACGAAGACCAGAGTGGAGTTGGCCGGGATCTGGTCGCCCTTGGCCTGATCCCCGTAACCGAGTGCCGGCGGGATCGCCATCTCGACACGGCTGCCGACCTTCTGGCCCTCGAGGCCCTTCTCCCAGCCGGGGATGACATCGCCGGCACCGAGCGTGAGGTCGAGCGGTTCCTTGCGGTCGAAGCTGTTGTCGAACGGCTTGTCAGAAACCCAGGTCTGCCCGAGGTAATTGACCTGAAGGGCATCGCCCTTCTTGGTCGTCGCGCCGTTGCCCTTGCTGATGACCTCGACCTTCAGCTCCTTGGGCGGATCACCTTCGCCCTTCGCCAGGGTCGGCTTCTGACCGAACTTGGCGCCGGCGGTGATCGCAGGCAGTCCGTTTTTGGACGAGGTGGAGTCGGAGCCCTTGTCGTCACTGCCGCAGGCCACTGTCGACAACAGCAGCAAGGGGACGACGAGAAGGCCGGCAAGTCGGCGCACGTGTTCCTCAGATCTCAGACGGCACAGTAGTTGCCCGACACTCTAGGGCGTGCCAAGGGCCCCGTACGAGGACGTACGGGGCCCGAGTCGCGTTCCACCGGGTGGCGGCTACATACCGGCGATGAGCTTCTCCACCCGGTCATCGACCGACCGGAACGGGTCCTTGCACAACACGGTGCGCTGCGCCTGGTCGTTGAGCTTGAGGTGCACCCAGTCGACGGTGAAGTCCCGCCGCTGCTCCTGAGCCCGGCGGATGAAGTCGCCGCGCAGCCGCGCCCTGGTGGTCTGCGGGGGCACCGACTTGCCCTCGAAGATCTTCAGGTCGTTGCAGATCCGGGCGGCCTGGCCCTTCCGCTCGAGGAGGTAGTACAGCCCCCGGCGGCGGTGGATGTCGTGGTACGCGAGGTCTATCTGGGCGACTCGCGGATGCGACATGGTCATATTGTGCTTGGCCCGGTACCGCTCGATGAGCTTGTACTTCATCACCCAGTCGATCTCGGTGCCGATCCGGTCGAGGTCCTCCGAATCGATCGCGTCCAGCGTGCGGCCCCAGAGTTCCAGGACCTGCTCGACGGTGCCGGTGCGGATCCCGCGCCGCTCGACGAAGTCCACGGCTTTCTCGTAGTACTCGCGCTGCACTTCGAGGGCCGAGGCCTCACGGCCGCTGGCCAGGCGTACCTTGCGCTGTCCGGTGATGTCATGGCTGACCTCGCGGATCGCCCGGATCGGGTTCTCCAGGGTCAGATCGCGCATGACCGTGCCCGCCTCGATCATGCGCAGTACGAGGTCGGTCGCGCCGACCTTCAGCAGCATGGTCGTCTCGGACATGTTCGAGTCGCCGACGATGACATGCAGACGGCGGTAGCGCTCCGCGTCGGCGTGCGGTTCGTCGCGGGTGTTGATGATCGGGCGCGAGCGGGTGGTGGCGGAGCTGACGCCCTCCCAGATGTGCTCGGCGCGCTGGCTGACGCAGTACACCGCGCCCCGTGGGGTCTGCAGTACCTTGCCCGCGCCGCACAGCAGCTGACGGGTGACCAGGAACGGAATGAGGATGTCCGCGAGCCGGGAGAACTCTCCGTGGCGGGCGACGAGATAGTTCTCGTGGCAGCCGTAGGAGTTTCCCGCCGAGTCGGTGTTGTTCTTGAAGAGATAGACGTCGCCCGCGATTCCCTCCTCGTGCAGGCGGCGTTCGGCGTCGACGAGCAGGCCTTCGAGAATGCGCTCGCCCGCCTTGTCGTGCGTGACCAGTTCGGTCACGTTGTCGCATTCGGGAGTTGCGTATTCCGGATGCGAACCCACGTCGAGGTAGAGGCGGGCGCCGTTCCGCAGGAAGACATTGCTGCTGCGGCCCCATGAGACAACACGGCGGAAGAGGTAGCGCGCCACTTCGTCAGGTGACAGTCGGCGCTGTCCCCTGAACGTGCACGTGACGCCGTACTCGTTCTCCAGCCCGAAAATGCGGCGGTCCATGTCTGAACATTACGCCTCAAGGCCTGTGCTGAAACCGGGTTCGGCAGCACCGTTTCGATCATTTTCCGATGAGCTCGCGATGTCCTTGGTACGGCCGGGAACTGCGAGTACCCGCTGAGTGGCCATCAGAACCATGAGTGCGGCGATCCCTCCGGCTCCGGCGACGGCGAAGCTCCAGCTCGTCCCGCCCAGCTCGACCGCCGGGCCCGCGACAGCCGTTCCGACCGCCGCGCCGACGCCGAAGGTCGTGACGAGCCAGGAGAAGGCCTCGGTCACCGTGCCGCTCGGAGCGTGCCGGTCGACGACGATGAAGGCGCAGGCGATCGCGGGCGCCAGGAAGACTCCGGCGACGGCGGAGAGCGCGGTCATGGCGACCACGCCGGGGGTGAGCGCGAGCGGCAGATAGCCGAGCGCGAGCAGGGCGACGATGACGCGCAGGCGGCGCTCGGGTGCTCCGGCCCACTGCCGGGCGCCGTAGACCACACCGCCGAGGAGTGCGCCGAGGCCGAGGGCGGCCATCAGCCAGCCGTACACCGCCTGGCGGCCGTGGCCGTCGGCGTACGCGACACCGGCGACGGTGATGGAGCCGAGCGCGAGGCCGACGAAGAAGAAGGCGCCAAGGAGAGCGAGCAGCCCGGGTGAGCGCAGTGCGCCGAGCCAGTGGGCCTCGCGGGGTGCGGAACGCCAGGTGCGGGACGGTTCGGCGAGGACGACGGAGAGCGCACCGAGCACGCCCACGGCGTTGATGACGAGCAGGGCGGCGGCGGGCGACCAGAGCGAGACGAGCAGGGTGACCAGCAGCGGGCCGACGGTGAACATGACTTCCTGGGCCACGGCGTCCATGGCGTAGGCCCGGTGCACCTGGTCCTCACGGCCGAGGACGCTGGGCCACAGGGCCCGCAGTCCGCCTTCGAGGGGCGGGGTGAAGAGGCCTGCGACAACCACGGCGGCGTACGCGGCGGGCAGTGAGCCGGTGCCGACGGCGGCGAGGAGGGTCATGCCGAGGGCGGAGAGAACGGCGGCGGGCAGCTGGACCCGGGGCTGTCCGTACAGGTCCACGGCGCGGCCGAGCAGCGGCTGGCCCATCGCGGTCGCCAGTCCGTACACGGCGGTGAGCGCCCCGGCGAGGGTGTAGCTGCCGCCTTCGGCGCGGGTGAACAGGACGATGGCGATGTGGGCGGTGGCGTTGGGCAGCCTGCCGACGAGCGTGCCGGCGAGCAGCCGTGCCGCGTGCGGCGCCTTGAGGATGTCTGCGTAGCCGGTGGCTCCCAGGGCCATGTTCCGCCCCTCTCTCCCGGCTCGACCCGAGGTTTTACGTATAACGTGGTCGGTCATACGTACCATGTCGGCAGTCCGCGGGTCCACCGCGGGCGCATAACGGAACGAGCGGCGGGCGGCGAGCGCCGAGCGGCGGAGGACGGCACCGATGGCACACGGGTCCCAGGACGAGCCCGCGGCACCCGCCCCCGGGACCGACGGCCTCGTGGCAGGCGGGCGGCAGCCCGCCGGACCGGGCGAAAGGGGGCCGGGCGAAAGGGGACCGGGCGAAAAGGGGCC
This sequence comes from Streptomyces sp. NPDC060064, assembly GCF_042736455.1. Taxonomy (NCBI): domain Bacteria; kingdom Bacillati; phylum Actinomycetota; class Actinomycetes; order Kitasatosporales; family Streptomycetaceae; genus Streptomyces; species Streptomyces sp. NPDC060064. The sequence continues at coordinate 13,996 of NZ_JBHWWF010000019.1, read as the reverse complement.
GGGCGGCGCCCTCGCGGCCGAGAGGCCCGGCTCACCCCGGCCGGCGGACCGCCCCGCCCGCGGCACGTCGGACCAAGTGCCGCCCACCGGCACCGCGGCGGACCGGGCGCCCTCCGCCGGACCCCGCGCCTCCGACGCGCCCGACGCGCCCGACGCGCCCGTAGGCGGAACGGCCCCGGCCGCCGCCACCGCCGCCGCGGAAGCCCGACCAGGATGGTCGGGCGACCGCCCCACTCGCGGCGCGGTGGACGAGGAACCGCCCACCACCGGCGGAGCGACGAGCCGAACCGGACCGGCCGCCGCCCACACGGCCGCGGGTCCTGACCCCGCCCGGCCGGGCGAACCGCCCACCCACGCCACGGCGGAAAGCGAGCCGCCCACCGGCCACCGCAGCGAGAGCAGCCCCCGGCCCACCAGCCGGGATGTCGCCCGGGCCGCCGGGGTTTCGCAGGCCACCGTGTCGCTCGTCCTCGGTGACAAGTGGCGCGGCAGGGTGTCCGAGCGGACCGCCGGGCTGGTGCGGGATGCCGCGCGCGAGCTCGGGTACCGGCCGAATCTCGCCGCCCGCAATCTGCGGCTCGGGCGGACCAGGACCGCGCTGCTCGTCGTCCCGGCCCTCACCAATGAGTTCTTCGCCCGCGTCTACACGGGCGCGGCCACCGTCGCCGCCGAGCACGGCTTCGGTGTGGTGCTCTACCCCTCCCCCGAAGGCATTGGCCCCGCCAAGGACCCCTTCGCCTCCGCCCGTGCCGCTCTCGACGGGGTGATCGCCTCCTCCATGGCCGCCGAGGCGCTGACCGCCATCCGCGGTACGGACCTCCCGCTGGTGATGCTCGACAGCGACCCGGCGGACCCCGGCGCCGTGGCCCACGTCAACCTCGATATCGCCGACGGCATGCGGCAGATGACGGACCATCTCCTCGGACTCGGCCACCGTCGCTTCGTCCATCTCGCCTCGGCCGTGGCCTCCTGGACCTTCGATGTACGGGCCCGGGCTCTCCACGAGCATCTGCGTGAGGTCCCCGACGCCGTCGTACGGACTGTCCCCGCGCCGCTCGACGTGGGCAGCGCACGCGCGGCCGTGGAGCGGGCGCTCATGGGCCCGGGACCGCGGCCCACCGCCATCCTCTGCGACGACGACATCCTGGCCGCCGGAGCCTGCAAGGCGGTACGCCGGCTGGGCCTGCGGGTGCCCGAGGACATCTCCGTCACCGGATTCGACGATCTCGCGCTCGCCACGGCCGTGGAGCCCGAGCTCACCACGGTGCGCCTGCCCGCGGAACGGGTCGGCGAGCGCGGCATGTCCGCGCTGCTCGCCGTCCTCGACGGCCGCCCGCCCGAGGAGGGCGATCTCCCGGTGAATCTGGTCGTACGGGACTCGTCGGCCGCCCCCTCCTCTTGATCCCGTCCGTGCGGACCGGTCTTGAGCCCACGAGACCCGCCATGGAACCATCACGATCATGATGAGTACGGCGGCGAATCCGATCGACGCGACGCTGATCGGAACGGTTCCCGCGACAGGCTGGATCGAGCCGCTCTCCGAGGGACGTCTTTCCGTCAGGACGGACGACCGGCTCGAGATACACGACCGGGAGGCGTTCCTCGCCGGCACGCCGTCCCCCACGCAGTCGCTGCGCCTCCCGGCGCACTCCGCGGCGACCCCGCTGCCCGACGGCGGCCTCGTCGTCGCCGAGGGCACCCGAATCCGCGCCCTGGACCCCGACGGCAGCACCCGCTGGGAACTGCCCCACGCGCCCTGGCACGGCGGCCAGTGGAACCCCGGGCCACCGGGCGCCCCGGCCGCGAGCCCGGACGGCGGGCTCGTCAGTGTCGTGGTTCCGACGCTCGCCGACGGCGACACCCCAGCGGCGCTGGTCTACGACGATCCGCCCCGCCACCGGTACGCCCGCGACGCCCTGCTCCTCATCGACACCGCGTCCGGCCAGGTCAGAGCGCGGCGGCCGATCGGTGCGGTCGCCTCGGACGTGACGCAGCGGTGGCATCCGGACGGTTCGCTGCTCGCCCTCTCCTGCTGGACGGCCTGGTACAGCTGGTCGACCTGGTGGATCGAGCCGCGCCGGGACGGGCTGCACATCCGCGGCGGCACGACCATGCGCGAGGTGATCGACTTCCTGCCCGATACCTCGCGTGTGCTCACGCTGCGGCGCGCCGAGGCGATCGCCCACAATGACGACCGCGACGAGCTCGCGTCACACGATGTGAGCGCCGATGACCCGGCCGGACTGCTCGACCTCGGCGAACTGGCCGTCGACCCCGACAACGACGAGTTCACCGGTGCGTATCTGCTCGATACCGCGCATGTCCTGGTCACCGGCCGGGTGTACCTTCCCGGGCGCCCGGCAGCGGTCCGCCACTGGCTCTGTGACACGGCGACACTGCTGCCGCTCGGCCGGGTCCGCTACCCCGTGCCGGTCGGTGCTGAGGCGACCCCGCTCGGTGACGGGAGCTGGCTCACCCGGGACCGCGAACGCCTCCACCACTGGGCGCTCCCCTGAGCCTGCGATACGGCTGCGCCCCGGAACCGCACAAGGCGGGCCGGGGCGCAGCCGTGTAAAGCCGTGTCTGCGGTTGTCAGTAGTCGTCTTCGGTCGTCGTCAGCGGTCCGGGCTACTCGCCGCCGCCCTCTTCCGTCTCCTCGGTGTCCGACGGGGCATCCGTCGGGGTCGACGCGGCGCCGTCGGCCTCGAGCAGCCGCGACAGCTGCCGCCCGACGATGCGCTTGAACTTCCGCTGCTGCGGTCGTGTGCGGTCCAGGACCGCCACCTCCAGCCGCTCCGCGGGGATCTCCCGGTCGTTGCCGTTGGTCTGGTTGGACAGGGCCTGGACGGCCAGCTTCAGGGCCTCCGCCAGCGACATTCCGTCACGGTGCCGCTGGTCGAGGTAAGTGCTGATCTGTTCGGAATTGCCGCCGACCGCGACCGAGCCGTGCTCGTCCACGATCGATCCGTCGTGGGGCAGCCGGTAGATCTGGTCGCCCTCAGGTGTGGCGCCGACCTCGGCGACGACCAGCTCCACCTCGTACGGCTTCTCGGCCGCACTGGAGAAGATCGTGCCCAGGGTCTGGGCGTAGACGTTGGCGAGCCCACGGGCCGTCACATCGTCGCGGTCGTAGGTGTATCCGCGCAGATCGGCGTAGCGCACGCCGCCGATCCGCAGGTTCTCGTACTCGTTGTACTTGCCGGCCGCGGCGAAGCCGATCCGGTCGTAGATCTCACTGAATTTGTGCAGGGCACGGGACGGGTTCTCACCGACGAAGACAATGCCGTCGGTGTACTGCAGCACGACGAGGCTGCGACCACGGGCGATGCCCTTCCGGGCGTATTCCGCCCGGTCGGCCATGGCCTGCTGGGGTGAGACATAGAACGGCGTCGACACCGGCTATCCGTCCCTTTCTGTCAGTGGCATATCGGTTCAGAAGAAGGGGGCATCAGAGCAGCGAGGCTCGCGGGCCGTCGGGCCGTTCGAGGCGCCGCTCCAGGATCGAGCGGGCGACCTCGGAGGACTCGGCCTCGGTGAGCTTGCGGAAGCCCTCGTCGGTGATGACGGTGACGATGGGGTAGATCCGCCGGGCCACGTCGGGCCCGCCGGTCGCCGAGTCGTCGTCGGCCGCGTCGTACAGCGCCTGGATGACCAGAGTGACGGCCTGCTGCTCGGTCATGTCGTCGTGGTACAGCTTCTTCATCGCCCCGCGGGCGAAGATCGAACCGGAGCCGGTGGCCGCGTAGCCGTGCTCCTCGGAGCGGCCGCCCGTCACGTCGTACGAGAAGATGCGGCCCTTCTCCCGGTCGACGTCGTAGCCCGCGAAGAGCGGCACGACGGCCAGGCCCTGCATGGCCATGCCGAGGTTGCCCCGGATCATGGTGGAGAGCCGGTTGGCCTTGCCCTCCAGGGAGAGCTGAGCGCCTTCGACCTTCTCGAAGTGCTCCAGCTCGAGCTGGAAGAGCTTGACCATCTCCACCGCCAGGCCGGCGGTGCCGGCGATGCCCACGGCCGAGTACTCGTCGGCCGGGAAGACCTTTTCGATATCGCGCTGGGCGATCATGTTGCCCATGGTCGCCCGACGGTCACCGGCGAGCACCACACCGCCGGGAAACGTCGTCGCGACGATGGTCGTGCCGTGCGGTGCCTCGATGGCGCCCTGCACGGGCGGCAGGACGCGCTTGCCGGGCAGCATCTCCGGGGAGTGCTGGCCCAGAAAGTCCATGAACGAGGACGAGCCGGGCGTCAGGAAGGCTGCCGGCAGACGCCCGGTGCTACGAGGGTTGGCTTCCACGCGTTTCCTTCCGGATTGGCGGCGGCCCGCCATGTCGGGCGCGGGCCGATCTTACAAACTGTGCACGGACATTACCCGCGCCGTCGCCGGTCATCCGCCCCGGTGCCACCGGCTTTCGCCGACGGCACCGAGACGGACAACAGGTGCTACTCCCCGCCCTTTTGGACAAAGGAACGCACGAAGTCCTCGGCGTTCTCCTCGAGGACGTCGTCAATCTCGTCCAGTACGGAGTCGACGTCGTCCGACAGCTTCTCCTGGCGCTCCTTGAGGTCCTCCGAAGCCTGCGCTTCCTGCGTCTGCTCCTCGGTCTCCTCCGTGGAACGCGTGGCCTTCTGCTGTCCGCCGCCGGTGTCCTTGGTCGCCATATCCCTCACCCCGCTCGGTTTGCCCTGACGTGAGTTCGTTCGGTCAAGATCAGACCCTACAAGCAGGGTCCGACATCGGCCCCGCACTTGCCTCAACGTCCGGGGACCACCTCGATGATTCCCGGACTGGAGCCATTTCAGCCCCCGGACAGCACCCGGACCAGGTCTTCCGCGGTCCGGCACCGGTCCAGGAGCTCCTTGACGTGGTTGCGTGTACCGCGCAGCGGTTCCAGCGTCGGCACCCGCTGCAGCGAGTCCCGGCCAGGCAGATCGAAGATCACCGAGTCCCAGGAGGCCGCGGCGACATCGTCGGCGTACTGCTCCAGGCAGCGACCGCGGAAGTACGCACGGGTGTCCTCGGGCGGCTTCGTCCGGGCCCGCGCGACGTCCGGCTCGTCCAGGAGCCGTTTCATCTTCCCGCGGGCCGCCAGCCGGTTGTACAGGCCCTTCTCGGGGCGTACGTCGGCGTACTGGAGGTCCACCAGGTGCAGCCGCGCCGCGTCCCACTCGAGGTTGTCACGCCGCCGGTAGCCCTCCATGAGCTCCTTCTTGGCGATCCAGTCCAGCTCGCCGGACAGGCTCATCGGGTCGTTCTCGAGCCGGTTGAGCGTGTCCTCCCAGCGGATCAGGACGTCCTTGGTCTGTTCGTCGGCGTCCACGCCGAAGCGCTCCTCGACGTACTTCCGCGCCAGCTCGAAGTACTCCATCTGGAGCTGGACTGCGGTGAGTGTCCGGCCGCTGCGCAGCGTGACCAGCCGCTTCAGGGTCGGGTCGTGGGAGACCTGGTGCAGGGTGCGTACCGGCTGGTCGACGGCCAGGTCCACGGCGATGAAGCCGTCCTCGATCATGGACAGGACCAGGGCCGTGGTGCCCAGCTTCAGATAGGTCGAGATCTCCGACAGGTTGGCGTCGCCGATGATCACATGGAGCCTGCGGTATTTCTCGGCGTCGGAGTGCGGCTCGTCGCGGGTGTTGATGATGGGCCGCTTGAGGGTGGTCTCGAGCCCGACCTCGACCTCGAAGTAGTCGGCGCGCTGGCTGATCTGAAAGCCGTGTTCATGGCCGTCCTGGCCGATTCCGACCCGTCCGGCGCCGGTGACGACCTGGCGGGAGACGAAGAACGGCGTCAGGTGGCGCACGATGTCCGAGAAGGCGGTCTCCCGCTTCATCAGATAGTTCTCGTGGGTCCCGTAGGAAGCGCCTTTGTTGTCGGTGTTGTTTTTGTAGAGGTGGATCGGCTGGGCGCCGGGGAGCTGGGCCGCGCGCTCGGCGGCCTCCGCCATGATGCGTTCGCCGGCCTTGTCCCAGAGCACGGCGTCGCGCGGGTTGGTCACCTCGGGCGAGCTGTATTCCGGGTGGGCATGGTCGACGTAGAGCCGCGCACCGTTGGTGAGGATGACATTGGCGAGGCCGATGTCCTCATCGGTGAGCTGGCTGGAGTCGGCGGCCTCCCGGGCGAGGTCGAAGCCGCGGGCGTCCCGCAGCGGATTCTCCTCCTCGAAGTCCCAGCGTGCGCGCCGCGCCCTGTGCATCGCCGCCGCGTAAGCGTTGACGATCTGGGACGAGGTGAGCATGGCATTGGCGTTCGGGTGGCCAGGGACGGAGATTCCGTACTCCGTCTCGATGCCCATTACTCGCCGTACGGTCATGCGGCCCTCCTTGCCCGGCGGCGCTCCCCTCCGGGAACGGCGCTCAAGTACCGCTGTCTCTCCGGTGCGTGTGCGGTGCCCGTCCCCGCACTGCGCGACTCGGCGGTACCGAAGAGCCTAGAACGCCTCTGCGCTGGTGGGGAGATCAATTGAGTCATTGCTCCGGTATGGCCGGACCTGTCGGGAAAGCAACCGGCTGCGGATGCCCGGCCGGGCATCCGCAGCCGGTTTGCGTTCTACAGGTACTGCCCGGTGTTCGCCACCGTGTCGATGGAACGCCCTGTGTCCGCGCCCTGCTTTCCGGTGACAAGGGTGCGGATGAAGACAATCCGCTCGCCCTTCTTTCCGGAGATCCGGGCCCAGTCGTCCGGGTTGGTGGTGTTCGGCAGGTCCTCGTTCTCCTTGAACTCGTCCACGCAAGCCTGGAGGAGATGGGAGACCCGGAGGCCCTTCTGGTTTTGGTCGAGGAAGGCCTTGATGGCCATCTTCTTGGCCCGGTCGACAATGTTCTGGATCATCGCACCGGAGTTGAAGTCCTTGAAGTACAGGACTTCCTTGTCGCCATTGGCGTACGTGACCTCGAGGAAGCGGTTCTCCTCGGACTCCGCGTACATCTGCTCGACGACCGACTGGATCATCGCGTGTGCCGCAGCGTCCTTGGAGCCGTTGTGCTCGGAGAGGTCGTCCGAGTGCAGCGGCAGCGAAGCCGTCAGGTACTTGGCGAAGATGTCCTTCGCGGCCTCCGCGTCCGGACGCTCGATCTTGATCTTCACATCGAGCCGGCCGGGCCGCAGGATCGCGGGGTCGATCATGTCCTCGCGGTTGGAGGCGCCGATGACGATGACGTTCTCCAGGCCCTCCACACCGTCGATCTCGGCGAGCAGCTGCGGGACGATGGTGTTCTCCACGTCCGAGCTGACACCGGACCCACGGGTGCGGAAGAGGGATTCCATCTCGTCGAAGAAGACGATGACGGGGGTGCCCTCACTCGCCTTCTCCCGGGCACGCTGGAAGACGAGGCGGATGTGCCGCTCGGTCTCACCGACGTACTTGTTGAGGAGCTCGGGGCCCTTGATGTTGAGGAAGTAGCTCTTCCCCGCGGGCTGGCCGGTCACCTCGGCGACCTTCTTGGCAAGGGAGTTGGCGACCGCCTTCGCGATCAGCGTCTTGCCGCATCCGGGCGGGCCGTAGAGCAGGATGCCCTTCGGCGGCCGCAGTTCGTGCTCCTTGAAGAGGTCCGGATAGAGGTAGGGGAGCTCGACCGCGTCGCGGATCATCTCGATCTGGCCGCCCAGACCGCCGATCTTGTCGTAGTCGACGTCCGGGACCTCTTCGAGGACGAGTTCCTCGACCTCGCTCTTGGGAACGACCTCGTAGACGTAGCCGGAGCGGGGCTCGAGGAGCAGGGCGTCGCCGGGGCGGATGGTGATGTCCAGCAGCGGCTCCGCGAGCCGCACCACCCTTTCCTCGTCGGTGTGCCCGACCACCAGGGCGCGCTCGCCGTCCTCGAGGATCTCCTTGAGGGTGACGATGTCCCCGGCACGCTCGTACTCCATGGCCTCGACCACGTTGAGCGCCTCGTTGAGCATGACTTCCTGGCCGCGCCGGAGCTCGTCGAGCTCGACGCTGGGGCTCACATTCACCCGGAGCTTGCGGCCCCCGGTGAAGATGTCACATGTGCCGTCCTCATTCGCCTGCAGGAAGACACCGAAGCCGGCCGGCGGCTGTGCGAGCCGGTCGACCTCCTCCTTGAGAGCCACGATCTGGTCCCGGGCCTCGCGGAGCGTGTTGGCGAGCCGCTCGTTCTGTGCGGACACGCCGGCCAGGTTGGTCTGCAACTCGACGATCCGCTCTTCGAGAATCCTCGTATGACGCGGAGAGTCGGCGAGCTTGCGGCGCAGGACGGCGATTTCCTGCTCGAGATAGGCAACCTGGCCGGCTGGGTCTTCAGACCCCCGCCCCGGCCGGATGCCGCGGTTGATGTCGTCGTCGTGGGCTGCCACGGTCCTCACCTCCTCCAAGGGGAGCTGGACGCTTCCTGACCCTACCTGCGTGGGTGATGATTGAAACCCCTAGATCACAAAGACGGTAGGGGTGTGTCCGATCTTCACCCTTGCGCTCTCCCTTACGCCAGGGGAATACCCACCCAACAACATCGGAAAGCGGGCGGAGGTATCGTCGAAGCGTTCAACACCCGTCAGGGCTGGCACGACTTGCTTCACATTGCTACACCCGACGAAGGAAACGGCAGGAGATATGACCGTGCAGGACGAGGCCCCCACTCAAGGCGTCGGGGAGGCTCTGGAGGTCTGGATCGACCAGGACCTCTGCACAGGGGACGGGATCTGCGCCCAGTACGCCCCGGAGGTCTTCGAGCTCGACATCGACGGGCTCGCCTACGTGAAGAGCACCGACGACGAACTGCTCCAGAACCCGGGCGCCACAACGCCCGTACCCCTGCCGTTGCTGAGGGATGTCGTGGACTCCGCGAAGGAGTGCCCGGGCGACTGTATCCACGTACGTCGCGTTTCGGACAGGGTCGAGGTCTACGGACCCGACGCAGAGTGACGGATCACACACCGCGCGCTTCGGCAGGGGCGGTGCGTACGAACTTCCCGCCCTTCCACTGCCACTTGACCTTCTCCTGCTTGTCCGGGCAGCAGCTCGGGACATCGGGCGAGGAGTAGCCGAGCAGCGTCGCCGTGACCGCTCCGTCACGTACGGCGAAGTCGCCGACGCTCTGCTTCTGCACGGGCTCGAGCAGCGTCGCGACGACGCGCGGGCCCGTCCCGTTGCCCCGGGTGAGTACGAAGATGGCGCTCGGCGGGGTGCCGGAGCCTGCGTCACAGCGGGCCACCGCCACGGTCTCGGGGCTGCCGTCGCCGTCGAGATCGCCCGAGGCCCTCTTGGTCACCACACTTTTGGCGCCGCCGCACTCCAGCGGAAGCCGCACTCCCGCGGGGTCGGGCGCCGGGGCCGCGGCGGTGCTGATCTGCGGCTGTGAGCCCGGCTGGGACGCGGTGGCGGCCTTGGGCTGCAGCAGTCCGGCGGCCGCGACGACCGCTGCCATCGCCGTCGCGGTGGCGAGCCAGTGCACCGGGCGGGCGTCGGTGTGCGCGAGGTCCGGGACGGCGGAGGTCTGCACGCGGGATGTCTCCTGGGAAGGCGGTACCGGCGGGGAGTCAGCGACGGGAGGAAGTCTGCATCGTGCCATACGTCACAGCGGGTGCGGAACAGTGGGGTCCGTAACTCTCACGTAAAGACACCCGACGTACACACGGTGTGGAGATGGTCAACGCGATGACGCCGCCGCCGAGTTCTCCGTGGTGTCACGGGAACTCGGCGGCGGCGTCGGTGCGTTGTGCGGGAGTCAGCCCTTGTTGGGGCCTTCGTAGTCATCGCCGTACGCACCCTTGGCGGGGCGACGGCGGCGCATCGGGGGCTCCACACCGTCGGCGAGACGGCGGGCGGTGACGAGGAAGCCGGTGTGGCCGATCATCCGGTGGTCCGGGCGGACGGCCAGTCCTTCGACGTGCCAGTTGCGGATCATCGACTCCCAGGGCTGCGGCTCGGCGAAGCATCCGATCTCACGGATGGACTCGACGGTGCGCGCGAGCTGGGTGGTGGTCGCGACGTAGCAGCAGAGGATGCCGCCGGGGACGAGCGCCTTGGAGACGGCCTCCAGGCACTCCCAGGGGGCGAGCATGTCCAGGATGACGCGGTCGACGTCGGCGTCGGTCAGGTTGTCCTGAAGGTCGCCGACGGTGAGCTGCCAGGCAGGGTGCGGGCCGCCGAAGTAGCGCTCCACATTCTGCTGGGCGATCTCGGCGAAGTCCTCGCGGCGCTCGTAGGAGTGCAGCATGCCGTGGTCGCCGATGGCGCGCAGCAGGAAGGCACTGAGCGAGCCGGAGCCCACCCCCGCCTCGACGACGCGAGCGCCGGCGAAGATGTCGGCGAAGGCCAGGATCTGCCCCGCGTCCTTGGGGTAGACCACGGCGGCGCCGCGGGGCATGGACAGGACATAGTCGGGGAGCAGGGGGCGCAGCGCGAGGTAGGCGACGTTTCCCGTGGTACGGACAACACTGCCCTCGGGAGCCCCGATCAGCTCGTCGTGCGGGAAGGAACCCTTGTGGGTGTGGAAATTCTTCCCGGCCTCGAGCGTGAACGTGTAGTGGCGTCCCTTGGGGTCGGTGAGCTGGACCTGGTCCCCGACCTTGAAGGGCCCGCGTCGGCGGGCGGCACCGGTCGGTTCGGACATGTGAACAGCCTACCGGGCCGGGCCGGGCCCCGATGACCACGTGAAGCCTGCCGGACAGCCTCACCCTGGCGAGCCCGGGCGCGGTTCCTCGCCCCTGCCCCACCCCGGCCGCCCGGCGAGCGAGCCGAGCCCGCCGCGCCCGTGGGCCTGGCCCGCCCCGAGCACTCCCTGAGCGCTCACCTCTGCGGCGAGTGAGCCGAAGGGGCGCGCGGGTGTCGAAAGGGAGAGCGCGCGGAGGCCGCGAGGAACGAGTGGTCGAGCACGGTGGACCGTCGACAGACGCTAAAGGCGCCCCGGAGGCGAACCGAGCCTCCAAGAAGAAGCCGAGTGGTCGAGCACGGTGGACCGTCGACAGACGCAAAAAGCGCCCCGGAGGCGAACCGAGCCTCTAAGAAGACGCAGGCCGGGCCATGGCGGCGACGAAGGCGCGCTCGACATCTGCCGTGGACAGGACGCCGTAGATCTCGCCCGTCTCCTCGACCACCAGGTACTCCGTCGCCGGCGAGGCCCTGAGCCTGTCGAGGAGCGCCTCGCCGGCCAGTTCGGCCGAGACCTTCATGCCCTCGGTGAGTTCCTGTGCGAGGCCGCTGACGGCAACCCAGGGGCGGCGGTGTTCGGGGACACCGACGATGGCTGTCTCGCGGACCAGGGCCTTCGGGTCGCCGTGTCCGTCGACGACGACCAGGGCGCGGGCGCCGGCCTCGTTGGCGCGGCGCAGGGCCTCGGAGAGCGGGGTGTCGGACTCGACGGGAACGGCGCGCCTGGTGAGCGTACGGGCCTCGAGCTCCGGGAGGTGTTCACGCAGCCGCGCCATCCGCAGGCTGTTGCCGGCCCCGGTCCAGATGATCGCGGCGAGGATCGCGGCGAGCAGCGCGTCGGTGACGGTCTCCATGCCGCCGATGTCCTCGGTGGCATTGCCGAGCGCTCCGGTGTGGGTGAGGAGCGGCAGGCCGATGAGGACGGTCACGGCCAGCGCCCGGCCGACCCAGGCGGCGGCGATCGTGCCCGACATCGGCTTGCCGGTGATCTTCCAGACGACGGCGCGCAGCATCCGGCCGCCGTCCAGGGGCAGGCCGGGCAGCAGGTTGAACGCGGCGACGATGAGGTTGGAGATCATCAGGCCGGCGAGCAGCACGCCGGGGACGGTGCCCGGCTCGACGGCCTTCACCCCCAGATAGAAGACGCCGGACAGGACGAGGGAGAGCAGCGGCCCGACGAAGGCGAGGATGAACTCCCGGCCCGGGGTCTCGGAGTCCTTCTCGATCTCCGAGACGCCGCCGAAGAACTGGAGCTGGATGCGGCGCACCGGCAGTTTGAAGCGCAGCGCGGCGATCGTGTGCGCCAGTTCGTGGACGAGTACGGAAGCGTAGAAAGCGACCGCGAAGAAGAGGGAGACGAGATAGCGGATGCCGCCGAGTTCGGGGAGCACCCGGTCGAGCTGGCCGCCGAACACCCAGGTGATGAGGGCGGCGACGATGAACCAGCTGGGGGCGACGTAGACAGGCACCCCGAAAGGACGGCCCATGAGGATTCCGCCGCCGGGGCCGTCGGAGCGCCGCGGCTTGCCTCCGCCGGGGTTCGCTCCCCCCGTTCCGGACTGCGGCCGCTCGCGATCACCGCTCGTGTCGTCCTCGTTCACGGGTTCCCTTCGTTGCGGAGTACGTCGCTCGCTCGGTCATCTCGGTCATCTCGATCATGCATCTCGATCATGCAGTGCGCAGCGTCTGACGTCGATGGTATTCCGCTCGCTGTCAGTGGCGGGCCGTAGGGTCTGAGTCATGAGTACGAGCCAGCAGCCCACATCGCTGTCGCCGTCGCGGGCGAGCGACTTCATGCAGTGCCCCCTGCTGTACCGGTTTCGGGTGATCGACAGGCTGCCGGAGAAGCCCAGTGAGGCAGCTACCCGCGGCACGTTGGTCCACGCCGTGCTGGAGCGGCTCTTCGACGCCCCGGCGGCCGAGCGTACGGCTCCGCGCGCCAAGGCACTGATCCCGGGCCAGTGGGACCGGCTGCTCGAGACAAAGCCGGAGCTCGGTGAGCTGTTCGCCGAGGATGCCGACGGCGTGCGGCTGGCGGGCTGGCTGGGCGAGGCGGAACGGCTGGTCGAGCGGTGGTTCTCGCTGGAGGACCCGACCCGGCTCGAGCCCGCCGAGCGGGAGATGTTCGTCGAGACGGAGCTGGAGTCGGGGCTGCGGCTGCGCGGCGTCATCGACCGGGTCGATGTCGCGCCCACCGGCGAGGTGCGGATCGTCGACTACAAGACGGGCAAGGCCCCGCGTCCTGAGTACAGCGAGGGCGCGCTGTTCCAGATGAAGTTCTACGCCCTGGTGATCTGGAGGCTGAAGGACGTGGTGCCGCGTCGGCTGCAGCTCGTATATCTGGGCAGCGGCGATGTGCTGACGTACGACCCGGTCCCGGCGGACCTGGAGCGTATGGAGCGCAAGCTGCTGGCGCTCTGGGACGCGATCAAGCAGGCGACCGAGTCGGGCGACTGGCGGCCGCGGCCGACCAAGCTGTGCGGTTGGTGCGACCACCAGGAAGTCTGTCCGGAATTCGGCGGCACTCCCCCGGTTTATCCGCTGAGCATTTCCCCGACCGTATCGGCGGAGGATGGCCAGGGCAGAATGGGCCCGGTCTAAACGAAGGAGTACCCGTGGCTATCCGCGTCCTACTGGTCGACGACCAACCGCTGCTGCGTACCGGCTTCCGGATGATTCTGGAGGCGGAGCAGGACATCGCGGTCGTCGGCGAGGCCGGGGACGGCCTCCAGGCTCTGGACCAGGTGCGGGCGCTGCAGCCCGATGTGGTGCTGATGGACATCCGGATGCCGCGGATGGACGGGGTCGAGGCGACCCGGCAGATCACCGGGCCCGGCCGGGACGGTCCGGCCAAGGTGCTGGTGCTGACCACTTTCGACCTCGACGAGTATGTGGTGGAGGCGCTGCGCGCCGGCGCGAGCGGCTTCCTGCTGAAGGACGCGCCCGCCGATGAGCTGGTGCAGGCGATCCGGGTGGTCGCGGCGGGCGAGGCGATGCTGGCGCCGAGCATCACCCGCAGGCTGCTCGACAAGTACGCAGACCATCTGCCGTCCGGCGACGAGCCGGTCCCCAACACGCTGAACACGCTGACCGAGCGTGAGGTGGAGGTGCTCAAGCTCGTCGCGCGGGGCCTGTCCAACGCCGAGATCGCCGCGGACCTCTTCGTCAGCGAGACCACCGTCAAGACACATGTGGGCCATGTCCTGACGAAGCTGAGCCTGCGCGACCGCGTACAGGCCGCGGTGTACGCGTACGAGAGCGGTCTGGTGCGTCCCGGCGCGCAGTAGGTCACCGGGGGAAGAGCAAGCGGCGGGGGGGGGGGGGGGCGCGGCCCCCCGGGGGGGGGGGGGGGGTTTAAAAAAAAAAAGTCACCCACCAAGAGCGACGAGTGG
>NZ_JBHWWF010000018.1:0-178399 GCF_042736455.1 Streptomyces sp. NPDC060064 | reverse complement strand
CTCCCGTTGATAGCAATGCATCAACGACGCAGAACGCTCACGGTGACGCTCGTTGAAGACAGAGAAGAGAGGGGCTCAGGCCCCGTTGATAACGGGCGGCCCCTGGACGACGACGAGCCGGTTGGCGCGCAGGCGCTCGGCGATCGTGCGCTGCTCCTCGTTGGCGGGCAGTGCGAAGTACATCTCGTCGCTGTCCTGCGCCGCTCCGACGTCCTCCGCCGCCGCGAGGTCCGACGCGGTCAGCGCGCCGTCCCGGCCCGAGATGTAGCTGAGTAGTTCGGTGGGCGGCGTGCCCGCGTCGATCTGCCGGGCGATGGCCTTGAGAGCGTCCATGGTGGAGCGGCGGCTGCGCTCACGCAGGACGAGTGCGGGGGTGAGTCCCACCTGCGGGACGTCGAGGCTGCGCGGCTTGGCGCGCTCGACGGTCGGCGCGTAACTTCCCGCGCTGTGCGCGGCGTTGACCCAGCTGCGCAGGGCGGTGTGTACGGCGTCGAGGTGTTCGGGGTCAGTCACGTCCAAGGCGCCTTCCAGCACCTCGACAATCGTCTCGCGCACGGCGCCCGGCACATGCTGGGCCCCTTCGAGCATGCCTTCTTCGAGTTCCAGGCCCGCGCCGGTGGGGTCGGGGGCTGCGGTGAGCGTGCCGGTGGACGGGTCGAGCTGGATGGTGGCCCGGTGCGTGACGAGGTGCCGTTCCACCCGCTGCCCGGTGCTCGTCTGCCAGGTGAGCCGGCCCAGCCCGAGCACGAGTTCGTACGCCTCACCGAGGCCCGCGGCGTCCTCGTGCATCTTGTGCAGTCGGTCGTAGAGCCTGACCACGGGGTCGATCGCGCGGCGCCGCTCCGCCCAGGCGAGCCATTCCTGCTCCCAGGCGGCGTACAGCTTCTCGATCTTCTCCCGCCGGGGATGTTCGTCCAGCTCGTGGTAGGTCTTGTCGAGTGGGATGCCCCGGGACCAGTCGGGGAACTCGGGTTCGATGCGCCGGCGCAGGTGCGGGGCGCGAGGCTCCTTGAAGTCGCGGATACGGGTCTCGTCCACCCAGGGCGCGAGCAGGGGCTTGGGGTGCGGTGCGTCCTCGCGTTCGGGACGGGCGACCGTCAGCCAGGCCGGGTCGTCGCCCGCGAGGGCGCCGTCGATCATCACCTCGACGCCGTCGTCGCTCGGCAGTTCGTCGAACCACACGGCGCCGGCCGCGCCGTCGAGCGTGCGCACGGGGCGCGTCTTCGACTCCTCGGCCTCGGCGAGGAACCGGAAGATCTGCCGGACGCGTGCGGCGTCCAGCCCGTCGGCGGAGAGTTCCGGGGCGAGCGATCGGGTGGTCTGACGCCCGGGGCCGGTCGGCTGAGCCGGGATGGCGTCGAGCACGGCCGGTGCGGTCGCTCGCTGCCCGCCTGCGGCCGAGGCCGCGTGCCCGGCCCCCGTCGCAGGCTCCGGGGCCTCGTCCGGGTCCGCGAACAACGACTGCTGCCGCTCACCGAGCGGCACGGACTGATCGAACGCCATCGGCACAGGGCGCTCGCCGACCACCGTGGCGACGGTCGACGCCGTGCTGAACGTGACGCTCTTCCGGTCGCGCGCCGGGAAGCGGACCTCGATGTCCAGATCACCGGCGATGCCGGCCGGAATGCTGTAGGCCCACGTGGCGGAGACCCTGCGCCCCGTGCGCAGGGTGCCCTCGAGCTCGTCGTCGAGCACGTCACTGCGGTAGTCCTGCACCTGACGGCCCGTCTTGCCGTACGGCCCTCCCCGCACCAGCAGGGTGATGCCGTCGAGGTCGAGCGGCCGCCCGGTGCCGTTGCTCAGGTACATGGTGCAGCACACCAGGTCGTCACCCTGCCGGTACCCGTGGCTGTCCTCGGGGTCCGCCAGTGTGTACGGCACGACGTCGTCCACCCGCACGTACAGGCCGTCGTCGTACTGGTAGACAGAACCCACTGGCCGCAGACCGTCGCTCAGCCCGCGCTCATCCTGACTCACACGCCCACCCCACCACTGCTCCTGAGGGCCATCCGGTGGCCCGTCCGGTCATCCCGCCCCGACCACCACGAGCCCGATCGCGAGGCGCCCCCCGGCGCACGGACTTGAGTGTGAACTGAGCACACATCGCGAGCGTATCAGCAAACCCGGACACCCACCCCGCCCGTGGAGCCCAGTCCGCACAGATCGCCACTGATGAGTGATTACCGATAACCCCGACCGACCTCGACAACACCTTTGAGTCCGACGCACGGACGACAAAGGTGTTGACTTAGTTCACAACGCACGGCAGGCTGTCGCTGACGTCGCGCCAGAGGAAGGTAGGAGTGCCATGCACATGCAAGTGGTGGACGTATCGCCCCAGTTGGCGGCGCAGTGGCTCACCCGCAACACCAACAACCGGCCGCTCAGCAAGAGCACGGTGCAGCAACTGGCAGGTCAGATCCAGCGTGGGGAATGGCAGCTGACGCACCAGGGCATCGCCTTCGACGAGGACGACGTTCTCATCGACGGACAACACCGCCTGGCCGCCATCGTCAAGGCGGGCGTCACCGTGCCCCTGACCGTCACGCACGGCGTGCCGCGTACCGCGTTCACCGTGATGGACACGGGTCGTAAGCGCACCGGCCGGGACGCGCTGGCCCTCGCGGGGGAGGCCAACGCGACCCACCTGGCGGCAGCCCTGCGCGGACTGCATCTGTACCGCAATGCCCCCAACTCCGCGTGGAGCGGCGGATCGTCGGTCACCAGCAACGATCAGCTCCTGAACCTGCTCGGCGAACACCCCGGTGTCCGCGACGCCCTGCACCACGGCATCGCGCTGAACCGGGGATGCCGTATCACCGTCACGGCCGCGACGATCGGCTGGTACGTCACCAGCGAGGCCCGGCCCGACATCGACCAGTCCGACTGGGAAGCTGGGGTCGTCACCGGTGCCCGCCTGGAGCCGGGCGATCCGCGTCTGACGCTGCGCAACACCATGCTCAACCTGGCCCTGGGCAACGCGCACCGACGCCGCGACGACTCACGCGAGCACCTGCTCTACTACCTCAAGGCGTGGAACGCCTGGGTCGAGGGCCGCACGATCAAGCTGCTGCGCCGCTCCCCCAACGAGACGATGCCGCGCATCTCCAGCCGCTCCGCCCTCACCTCAGCGGACAACGGCGCCTGAAATGGCATAGGTTCAGCGCACAGTCGACCCCTTGGCACCACAGACACCGGACGGGGGCGGGCCGGGTCCGTGCACCCGGCGATTCAACGACGGCGCAACCGCGTTCGCCAGCGCCCGCCTGTCGGCCCGGCACCGGCTGGGCACTGTCACACAGGACACGATGAAAACCGAAAAAATGGGGGACTCACCATGGCCAGAACTCCGACTGATGCTGTCGACGCCGGTGGCCACGACGATGCCGACCGGAAGGTTGTCGAGCAAGAGCGGGCCGAGATAAGGGAGTTCATCAAGGGCCTGAGCTCGGACGATATCAAGTCGGGCAACTGGTTCACCAAGCTCAGCGCTCAGGCCATGAACTCCTACACCGCCAAGGTCGACGCTCAGTACTTCCAGGAGCGGTACGCGGGCGTACCCGCGGATGCCATCGTCGATCAGCGGATCAAGATGGCGGCTCGGTACGCCGCGCTCGAAGGCGGGCTCTCTGCCGGGGCCTACTCGGCGGCCGTCGTCGCCACCCTCGGGAGCCTTGGTGGTGCCTCGCCGGCGACTGTCCCGGCCGCCGTCGCGACCCTGATGGTCGATGTCGCGTTCATCACCCGGCTCCAGCTCCGCCTGGCATACGACATCGCAGTCCTCTACCGGGTCCCGCTCGACCTGTCCGACCCCGAGGACATGTGGAAGCTCATTCGAGTGGCCTTCACGATCAAGAGTGGGGAAGCGGTCCAGAAGAGCGTGGTCAAGGCAGTCCCGGCCGTAGTGCGGCCGCTGATCAAGCGCTTCTACTCCGGAACTGTACTGACCGCCACGAAAGGGCTCCCCGTCGTCGGGAAGCATCTCCTGCAGCGCAACGTCATCAAGATCGGTATCCCCTTGGTCGGCGTTCCCCTTGCGGTGGTGTTGAACCGCTATACGACGCTACTCGCCGGGCGGCACGCGCAGGCCGTCTTCCGGAACGAGGCGCGGGTGATCGAACTCGCCGAGAATCTGAGCAAGCGGAGTCAGCATCCGCAGTTGATGCTGTGGGTCGCATGGCTCGTCATCGGGGCGAACCGCAAAATCGCCGACGATGAGGCGCTGTTGATGCGGCACCTGGTGAGGCTGGTCCGGGATCAGCATCAGGTGGTCGATAGACAGCTTGCTCACCTTGTCGACATCGAGCCCGCCGAGGTGTGGCGGCGCATAGACGCCGAGCCGGGGGATCTGAGCGACATCCTCGACGCGGCCGACCGGGTGGCCGCAGTGGACGGTGACGTCAACGCGTCCGAGAGAGCCGTCATCGCCGAGCTTCGAGATCGCTGCCGCCGGGTCTGACGCCGTCATTGCCACTTCCCACAATGGCGAGGATCTGACGCACGAGTTGTGCCCTGCCGGCAGTCCCGCGGCTTGATTCGGATGTGCGCGCATGTGCAGAGCCTGCTGCCCGCGTCGGCCGATCGATGCCCGAAGTCCCCGCTTCCCTTCCCGACCGTCTGTCCCCCCGGCTCCCCCAGGCCATCCCTCTGTTCAAGGAAGTGTTCGTGAGCGCGATCGGCTCCGGCGGAAGAGTCCAGCCGGCTCGTCCCGGCGACCCCTCCCGCATAGGCCCCTACCGCATCGTCGGCCGTCTCGGCGTCGGCGGCATGGGCACCGTCCACGCCGGAGTCGCCTCCGACGGAATGCGCGTGGCGGTGAAGGTGATCCATCCCGAGCAGGCTCAGGACCCGGAGTTCAGGGCCCGGTTCCGGCGCGAGGTGGAACTGTCCTCCCGCGTCACCGGACCGCACCTGGTCCCGCTGCTCGCCGCCGATCCGGACGCGCTGACCCCGTGGCTGGCCACCGCCTACGTTCCGGGGCCGACACTGAACCAGCACGTGAGCGCGCACGGACCGCTTGCGGAAGGAAGCCTCTACGCCTTCGCCACCGCCACCGCACACGCGCTGGCCGCCATTCACGCTGTAGGGGTGGTGCACCGCGATGTGAAGCCGCAGAACGTCCTACTCACGCCCGCCGGCCCCCAGGTTCTGGACTTCGGCATCGCACACGCCGCCGACGGCACCAGTGTCACCCGTACCGGGGTCATGACGGGCACCCCCGGCTGGATCAGTCCCGAGCAGTACCGTCAGGGCACCGCGGGTCCGTCGGGAGACGTGTTCGCGTGGGCAGCGCTCGTGGCCTACGCGGCAACCGGCCGGCTGCCCTTCGGGGCCGGCGCGCCCGATGTGGTGGCCTTCCGCGTGCTGTCGGGGGAGGCCGACCTGGACGGCGTCCCCGTACCCCTGCGCCAGGCCGTGGAGAAAGCTCTGGCCCAGGAGCCGGCTGACCGGCCGTCAGCCGCCGAAGCCGCCCAGGAGTGCGCGGTGCTGCTGGCCGCTCAGGTCACTCGGGTGGCGAGGGCAGACGTGGTACCGGCGACGGCCGTGGACATGGTCACGGCCGTCTGGGAGGTGCCGGCCGCGGAGGACCCTGCTTGGAACCTGCCCGCTGACCGAAGCCGCTCGAAGATGCGGCTGGCCGGTACCGTCGTCCTCGCGGCCGGCGTCATCGGCGGCCTGACCGGAGGGGTGGCGGCGCTGCTGGGCGACACCGGGGGCGGCCGCCACACACCCGCGTCCACGGCCTCGGCGTCAGAGGCCTCAGTGTCACCACTCTCCTCGGCCGAAACAGGTCAGTCTTCGGCCGACGCCGCGAACGGGCACAAGACGGCGGAGCAGCAGGCCGCGACCGGCGGTGCGGCGAGTGCGGCGAGCTGGAAGCAGGCGCGAGCGGCACAGGGCGCGGGTGAGCACGACGTGGCGCGGGCGGTTCTGCACGACGAGGGGGTCGAGGCGCAGGAATTCGGCGACGGCGTGGACTTCGTTCCGGCGAATGTGCGGTTCCACGAGTCACGCCGGGAGGTGTACCTCTCGTACCGGCTGACCTCCGACGAACAGGGAACGATGTACGCGGAGACGGAGATCGCCAAGTCGATGTGTCTGACGCTGCGGGACGTTATTCTCCGCCTGCACCCGGACCTGCCGTACCGCACGTACGTCATGGTGAAGGAGGAGCAGGGCCGGGATCCCCAGGTGACGTGGCAGGACGATTTCGTCACCAACTCACAGTGCCAGTCGGCCGCCGACGACGGCACCGGGCAGGACCCGGACGGTTCGCAGGACTGGCAGCCCGACGAGGACGGTTTGGGGCAGGCGATGATCCCCAGCACCGACAGTGCGGAGATTCGGGTCGCGGACGGCGCCGCCAGGAAGATCATCGCGGGGACCAACGGGATGCGCCGGACGCTCGGCACCGATCGTGTGCTCGGCAACGCGCAGATCAAGGTGGGCTTCGACCCCTACAACTCCGTGATGTACGTCTGGTCGGACTACGCGCAGTGGAACGAACAGCAGGTCGAGTCCTGGGCGAGTCTGGCCGCCGGCGAGGCGTGCCGGGCTCTCGTGGGCGAACGGGAGAGCGCGGGGAGCGCCTGGCCGTACTCCCGCTACGCCGTGGCGGAGATCGGCGGGTCCCACTACATGATGATCCGTTCGGGCACTGCCACCACGCAGGCCGACTGTCCGGCCTGAGCAGCAGATCCGGACCGTGGCCGGGGTTGACCCTCGACCTTGTCGAGGGCTCAGAGTTCCGGGTGTGGAGAACGAGATGCGCAGCATCGGGGAAATGGCCCGGGACGGCGGACTGAGCGTGAGCGCGCTGCGGTTCTACGACCGTGCCGGTGTGCTGGTCCCCGCCTGGGTGGACCCGGTCAGCGGCTACCGCTGGTACGAGCCCGAGCAGCTGGAGGAGGCCCGGTTGCTGGCCCGGCTGCGCCGGGCAGGCATGCCGTTGGCCGACATCCGGCTCGTGCTGGCCGGCTGGGCGGGCCCGGACACGGACCTGGTGCGAGGTCTCCTTCAGGCGCACCTGCGCCGTCTCGAGCTGGGGCTGTCCGATGCCCGCAGCGAGTTCTCCACGCTCCGAGCTCTACTCGACCACAGGGAGACAAACCCCATGACCTCGCCCCACACCGCCACCGCCCGGCTGTCCGTCCCCGTGCCGGAGCTGGCCGCCGCGCTGGACGCGGTCCGTTTCGCCGCCGGTACCGACGCCGAGCTGCCGATGCTCGGCGGGATCCTGTTCGACATCGAGGGCGAAGGACTCCACCTCGTGGCCACCGACCGCTACCGGATGGCCGTCGCGCAAGCACACGCGACCGGACATGGCGGGCCCAGGACGCAGGTGGTGGTGCCCCTTCCGCTCGCCGACGCGATGCGGGCGCTGCTGACCGGCGAGGAGCCCGCCCGGCTCGCGGTGGACGGTGACAGCGTCGCGCTGGAGACTGGCGACCGGCAGACATCAGGACAGAGCCTCGGCCACGAGTTCCCCGACTACCGTCGCCTCGTCCAACTCCCGGCCGGTCGCCGGGCCCACGTCGATACGGCGGCCTTCCAGAAGGCCCTGGAGACCGGTCCGGTCCGCGCGAGCGAGACACGTGAGCAGGACGGCGAGCCGTACGACCTCAGTGTGCTCAGGGTGACGGAGAACGGATCCGTGATCGTGTGTGACGACGGTGACGACGATCAGAACAACGTGGCCGTCAACCGCGAGTTCCTGCTGCACGCGCTCACCGCCGGAGCCCGGGACGAGCTGATCCTGGAGCTGGGCGCGCCCACGGCGCCGCTCGCGATCCGCCGGCCCGACGACGAGGGCGCCTTCTCGCTCCTGATGCCGGTGCGGTTGGAAAACTAGCTTCCGTCCGGCGCAGCAGGTTCCCTCCGGCAGACAACTGCTGTGGGGCGCACCTTCACCGCGGCCGAACTCCTGCACACCCCTGCCCATTTGGGATGTTGCTGTCCCATACTTCACCAAGGGGCTGGTCCCGTATCTCGTCCGGGACCGGGGGGATGGGGGGACGATCCATGGCTGACGCACGTCTTCAGTGGCTCAAGGAAGCTGTTTCCGTCTTCGGCGCCGAATGCAAACAGAATCTGCTGGGCCCGGGTGACCGCGAGGCAGCCATCCGCAGCCCTCTGGAGCAACTGTTCCGCACGATCGCCGCGCATCATGCCCGCTCCGAGATCGGCTGGTACCCAGAGACCCGCATCCCGCACCTGGGAGTACGGCCCGACTACGCCGTACGCGTCGACAAGGACGTGACCGGCTACATCGAGGTGAAGCGGCCCGGGAAGAGCATCGATCCAGACTCCTTCACCGGTCACGACAAGAGGCAGTGGGAACGCCTGCGCGACCTCCCCAACCTGCTCTACACCAACGGCACCCACTGGCGTGTGTTCCAGTACGGCGCGCAGATCGGTGAGGAGGTCGTGCTGTCGGGGGCTTTGAAGAGCGCTGGGGAGAAACTGACAGCCGTCGACCTCGCCGCCTTCGACGCGCTGGCACAGGCCGTGCTCTGCTGGGACCCGCCGAAGATCCGTCGTGTTTCGGTGCTCGTCCAGCACATCGCTCCGCTGTGCCGCCTGCTGCGCGAGGCCGTACGGGAACAACTGCGGGCCGAAGCCGGGCTGAACGCGGCCGACTCCGCCGCCGACCGTCCTTTCACCGGCCTCAGAAGCGACTGGCGCCGGCTCCTCTTCCCCACCGCCGACGACGCGACCTTCGCCGACGGCTACGCCCAGACGGTCACCTTCGCGCTGCTCCTCGCCCGCACCGAGGGCATCCCGGTCACCGGCACGAGCTTCCACGAGATCGGCCGCCGTCTCAACGCTGGCCACGCCCTGATGGGCAAAGCCCTGCAACTGCTCACCGACAACGTCAACGAGCGGTTCGAAGTGACCTTGAACCTCCTCGCCCGTACCGTCGCGGCCGTCGAATGGGAGACCATCCGGCAGGGCAACCGGGACGCCTACCTCCACCTCTACGAGTCGTTCCTCTCCGTCTACGACGACAGCCTCCGCCAGCGCAGCGGCTCGTACTACACCCCGCACCAGGTCGTCGAGGAGATGGTCCGGCTCGCCGAAGAGGTACTGCGCACCCGCCTGGGCAAGACGCGCGGCTACGGCGACGAGAGCGTGCACATCGTCGACCCCGCGATGGGCACCGGCACCTACCTGCACACCGTCATCGAGCGGGTGGCGCGCCAGGCGGCCGAGCGGCACGGCGACGCCATGGCACCCGACGCGATCGGCCGGCTCGCCCAGCGACTGTACGGCTTCGAGCTCCAGATGGGCCCGTTCGCCGTCGCCGAACTCCGCGCCGCCGACCTGCTGAAGAAGCACGGCGCCCCACTCCCGCCGGGCGGACTCAACCTCCACGTCACGGACACGCTCGACGACCCCTACGTCCAGGAGGAGCAACTCGCCTCGACGTACGCGGCCCTCTCCGTGTCACGCGCCCGCGCCAACCACGTCAAGGCCAACGTCCCCGTCACCGTGGTCATCTCCAATCCGCCGTACGACGACAAGGCGGAGAATCGCGGCGGCTGGATCGAGAAACGGGTGAAAGGTCAGGGCCGTCCTCCCCTGGACGACTTCCGGTATCCGGGCAACGGCCGTTACGAGCACGCGCTGAAGAACCTGTACGTCTACTTCTGGCGCTGGGCCACCTGGAAGGTCTTCGACGCCCATGCGGACGACCGGCACGGCGTCGTCTGCTTCATCACCCCGTCGGCGTTCGCCACCGGTCCCGCCGGGCGGGGCATGCGCGACTATCTGCGCAGGACGTGCGACGAGGGGTGGATCATCAACCTGTCACCAGAGGGGCAGCGGTCGGACGTGGCCACCCGCGTGTTCCCCCATGTCGCCCAGCCGTTGTCGATCTGCGTGTTCGTACGGCGGGCGGATCACGACCCCGGCCGCCCGGCGCGCGTCCACTACCGGGCTGTGCAGGGCAGGCGGGCGGATAAGTTCGCTCAGCTCCGGGCGGTGAGTCTGGATGACGGGGGCTGGCGGGACGCGCATGCGCGGGGGGTGCGACCGTTCACTCCGGCCACCTTGTCAGGGTGGGACGACTATCCGGCGCTGGATGACGTGTTCCCGTGGGGCAGCCTTGGCATCACGTCGAACCGGTCCTGGGTGAGCTCTCCTTCAGCAACGGTTCTGGTACAGCGCTGGGCTCGTCTCACCGGTGAGACGAGCCCCGAGGCCAAGGCCCACCTGTTCAAGGAGACTGACAGCCGCAGTCTCGACGCCCGGCCGGCGAGCCTGCCGGGGTTCACACACCCCGACCGACCCATAGGTGATGAGCCTCCCACCAGCCCACGGCTTCTACGGATCGGACTACGAAGTTTCGACCGCCAGTGGCTCATCGCGGACGGCCGAGTCATCGACCGGCCCCGGCCCGACCTGTGGGAGTCCCTGCGGCCCGGGCAGGTGTTCCTCAATCAGCAGAGCAGCCATGAGATAAGCAGCGGTCCCGCGCTGGTGGCGACCGCGCTGTTACCGGACACGCACCACTTCAACGGCCGAGGCGGAAGGGTGCACCCCCTGCTCCATCCCGACGGCGGCGCCAATGTGCCCACCGGACTGCTCCGGTACCTGGCCGGTGCCCTCGGCATGGACGACCTGACCGTGCACGACCTCGCCGCCTACGCCGTAGCCGTCGCCGGACACAGTGCCTTCACGGAGCACTTCGCCGAGGAACTGCTCACCCCAGGTGTCCGGTTGCCCCTCACCCGCGACCCGGTGCTGTGGAGCGAAGCGGTCCGCGTCGGCCGCGAGTTCCTGTGGGCGGCGACCTACGGCGACGTCGGCCCCCCTCCGGCCGGGCAGGAGCCGGGCCAGGAGAGCGTCGCCTTTCCGGTGGGCGACCCACGGCAGGTGCGGTACGAGACCGGGATCGACTCCACCGTGCCCGACACGCTCGCCTACGACGCGGAAACCGGCACCCTGCGGGTGGGTCCGGGCACCTTCACCGGTGTCCCGCCCGAGGTCTGGAACTACGAAGTCGGCGGGATGAACGTCGTCAAGAAGTGGTTCGGTTACCGGAAGGCCTCCCCCACCAGCCGGAAGACGAGCCCGCTCGACGACATCCACGTCACGTCCTGGCCGAGCGAGTGGACCGAGGACCTGATCGACCTGCTGTCCGTCCTGCGGCGGTTGGTCGACCTCGCACCCGCACAGCAGGCGCTCACCACGAAGATCGTGGGTTCGCCGGTCGTCACGGTCGCCGACCTCACATCGGCGGGCGTGCTCCCGCCGCAGCCCGGGGCGACTCGCGCCCGACGCCGCGTCGTCCTGGACTTCGGCCAGCCGGACGAGTCATGAGCGGTCGGCGCCCGTCTCACCCGTGCGGACGTAGGACTTCGCCTGCTCCAGGGTCCATGTCCCCTCCGCGAGTCGTCTCAGGGCGAGCCCGGCGGGGCGGGGCGCCGCGCCCGTGGACACGGTGTCGGCGAAGGACGCCACCGCGCTCAGGCGAGCCGTCAGCTCGTCGCACTCCGCCGCGCGCAGGGCCGCCGCTCCGAGCGGGGTGAGCGCGAGGGTGCCCAGGTCGCCACCCCGTCGCTCCACCAGTCCGGCCCACAACAGGGTCGGCAAGGCGTCCCGGATCTCGTCCGTGTCGAGGTCGCGAGCCATGTACGACTCCGGTGCCCTTTCGGGAGCCGGGAGGTCACACAGATCCAGTTCCTGCAACAGGTGTTGTTGAAGCGGCGAGAGCTGACCGCTGGGAACGAGCATGACCCCAGTATGGCCCGCGCCATGTGTTCCACCGTTCCGATACCGAGGTGTTGATGATGCGATGCGCGACACTCAGACCGTGAGCGCGGCCAAGGTGGCCATGATGCCGGACGGGACTGCTGTCCCCGGCGGCGACGAGGTGCTCGGCCAGAAGATCCCGTTCGACCGGGCGCGTTGGCTGCCTCTCCTGCCCGGCCCCGACTGGTGGCCCGCGGAACTCGACGACTGCCCAACGGTGGCCGGCCGCCCCAGGGTCGACCGCAGCACGGTCTTCGGCATCGCCCGGCGCTCGGACACCGCCGAAGGCCGACGGCACCTTCTGACCGCAGCCCTCGTCTGGGGCAGCGGGACCAGAGCCCAGTCGGTCTCGCGGCGCGCACGCGTCTTCGCGGAGTCCTTGCCCCGGGACATCGACGCGCGCCTGGAAGCCGCGTTGGGCATCCTCCAGGAGGAGGGGGCCGTCGCGGCGTACTACGCATTCAACAATGACCACCGGATCAGGTTCCTGGGCCCGGCGTTCTTCACCAAGGTGCTGTACTTCGCCGGTCACGAGCGGTGTGCGGGGGTGTGGCGTCCGCTGATCCTGGACCGTTTCGTCGCCCTGGCGCTGCGGGAAGCCGACACCGGCGAGAAGTGGCGCGGAGGAGGCTGGACCACGCCGCGCTACAGCCGGTACCTGGCTCTCGCCCATGACCACGCACAACGGGCGGGAGTCCTGCCGGACCAGATAGAGGCCGCGTGGTTCGTCCAGGGCAGGCGACTGGCCTGATCCGGGCGGCGGCGTCGAGCCCCGCCGTGGAGGCTCTGCCCGGCAGGTGGGCCGGAGGCTGGACTGTTACGTCCCGTGAGCCTGGTGGTCGGTATTCGGCGGGACGTGCCCATGAATGAGGATCTCCGCCCAGACCGTCTTCGTGTACGCGTCGCGGACCGTGCTTCCCCAACGGTCGGCGTAGGACTGGACGATGAGCAGTCCGCGGCCCGACGTCTCGTCGGCGGCCTGTGGCGTCACGGGCGGCGGAGGCAGGCGCTCGGGGCGGGTGTCCGTCACCTCGACGCGGAAGCGGTCGGGCAAGAGGAGCAGCGTCAGGCGGAAGTCCCGGCCGGGGAGGCTGCCGTGGCGGACCGCGTTCGAGGCCAGCTCGGCGGTGACGAGAGCGACGGCACGGGCAGGGTCGGAGTCGTGCGGGAGGCCCGTCCACTCGGTGAATTGCTGGACGGCGAGTTGGCGGGCCAGGCGGGCGCCGCGTCTCGTGCCACTGAAGCGCAGGGTCAGTTGGCGGGCCGGAGCGTGAGGCGGCTTCGCCTCGTCGGTGAGCTGATGGTGGGTCACGGTGTCAGCGTGACGGGGTGAGCGGCCCGCTGACCAGGTACGACGGCCGTACGTCGTCCTCGTCGTACGGAGTGGGCGGTCGGCCGTGGGCTTGGTTGTACGGGGCTTGTACGGGCGTTGTACGGGTCCGGCACGTGTCCCGGTTCCCGCCCGTCGCGTTGGACATGGACCGGTGGCGAGCGCGGCCGTGGGCGGGGTGCGGAGCGGGACGGAAGGGCGTGGGACTGTGAAGACGGTACGGGACGTACGGGACACGCAGACGGGGCGGGGCGCGAAGACGAAGGACGAGAGGCCCGATGTGCCGGGCGTGTGGTCGGCGTACGGGGTGCTGTTGCAGTACCTGCGCAAGCGGGCCGGGTTGAACCAGCAGCAACTCGGCGACGCGATCGGCTACTCGCTGGAGCAGGTGGCCTCGGTGGAGCAGGGGCGACGGCCGGCGAAGGCGGCGTTCACGGCGGCGGCGGAGCGGGTGCTGGAGGCGAGCGGGGTTCTGGAGGCGCTTCAGGGGGAGGTGGATCGGGCCAAGTTGCCTCGGTTCTTCAGGAACTTCGCGCTGATCGAGGCGGAGGTGGTGAGCCGGTTCTCCTACGATCCGCTGCTGGTGCCTGGATTGTTGCAGACGGAGGCGTACGCGCGGGCTCTGTTCGCCGGGCACTGCCCGCCGCTCAGCGAGGAGATCATCGAACAGCACACGGAGGCGCGGCTGAGCCGGCAGAGGCTGGTGACGCGGGTGCCGCTAGCGGAGTTGTCCTTCATCATCGCGGAGGAGGCACTGCGGAATCCGGTGGGCGACACGGAGGTCATGCGTGGACAGTGGCAACACCTGTTGGAGGTGGGCACGTTGCGGAACGTGGAGGTCCAGGTCATGCCTGCCGCGTGCGGGTTCCACTCCGGTCTGAACGGGCCGTTCGTGGTTCTGGAGACCAAGGAGCACCAGCACCTCGGCTACATCGAGTCGCAGGAAGTCGGGTGCGTCGTGCATGATCCCGCAGAGGTCAGCGCCTTCGGGTTGCGGTATGGCAAGCTGCGATCGCAGGCTCTGAACGGCGTCGAGTCTGCGCGGCTCATCGAACGGCTGGTGGGAGAGACATGAGCGTGGAGCAGGTATCCGAGAACGTGAGCGGGCTGCGCTGGTTCAAGAGCAGCTACAGCGGGTCGGGCGGTGGCGACTGCGTGGAGGTGGCCGCCGGCCTGGAGGGCGTGTACGTACGGGACTCGAAGGCCGTGGGTGGCGGGCCGGTACTGCGGATCGGCCGGGGCGAGTGGGCGGCGTTTGTGGCGCTCACGGTGGAGTAGGGCCGGGCGCGGCTTCTGAGCGCAACAACGGGCTCGCTTGTGTGACCTGGGGTGACGGGAGCGAGCCCGTTGTCATGCTGTCGGCTCAGAACAGGGCGCCCTCGGTACCCTCACCGAAATCCGACCCACCTCGTGCGGCCAACTTCTCCTTGCGCTTGCGGATGGCTTCGGGAGACGGCGGGGGCAGCTCGGGGTGCTTCTCTCGCACCTTCTTATCCGTCACACCCTTGTGCAAGCCGAGGTGAACCTCGTCTGCGTACGCCTGATGGTTCAGCTGACGCAGGCGGTCGATGATCTCGGTGCGGGCCAATAGACCGATGGTGTAGCGGACGCCCTGGTCGGTCTCGTGGAAACCGTGATCGAGGGGAAACGTCTCGTGAGTCGGATTGATGGGCTGCGTCCGCCTGGTCTCATCCAGCAAGTCATGCCAGCCATACGCCTCGACGGTGGCCCTATCAATCTCCCGGTGGATACGGCGGAGTTCGACGATGTCCTCGTCGTGACAGTTGGGACTGTGGACCAAGTTATAGGTGTCCGTAAGACCGATGCTACGTGCGAGCATCAAGTCACGTCGGCAGGCATCGAGTTGCACTCCGACACTGTGGAGATAGGAAGTGAACTCGGGTCGGACTAGCGTCTCAAAGACGTCGGACGGACTGTAATTCAGGTCAGCCTTCATGGTTGAACTGCGATCAAGAGCCCACCAATAGTGAGGCGCACTGGAAAGAAATGAGAGGAGCCCAAAATCTTCAGAGACAAAAACGGCAAGCTTATGCGAAAATACCTGATTTGTTGAGACCATCGCCGGCATCACAACTTTACTCACCAGCGCCATCACAATTACGCGACGCATCGGCTTTAGCGCCGCACGTAGGCCAGGAGCAAGCTTTTCATACTGCCACCACTTCTCGCGCGTGGCGCGCTTATCATCACCCAGTCGATCTCGCTGCGGCTTCACCAGGTCACGAACCCTAGCTAGCGCTCCTGGATACTGCTCGACATCCGCCAAAGACCGGTCCCGGAAATCAATAATCATTCGACTAGCTGTCGAGGTGGGACTGTTATTAAGATCTTGCCCAGTAAGATATCGAAACAAGACATCCCGCGACGCGGGATCTTTAGCGGCCATTTCTCCCGCCTCCTGCTCCGTGAGCACAAAACCAATCCCATTGACGAAGTTGCCAATATAGGCACAACCTGCGCTTCGAGCCAGCTTTGCCGACCATGAGGATTCGCGTGACTGCGGGTTGAGCGACGAAGTGATTCCGTTTGGCACTATGGCGCCATCAAGAATCCGCAGAGCCTCATGTCCACTCCCACGCTGACTAGTCCACACCGCACAATACTCAAGAACTGCTGAACTCGATGGCCACGGCGAACTCTTGACAGCTCTGCGAATTTCAACGCCCATGTCCACGATCTGGTCGAGTCCAACCTCTCGCGTATCCCCCTGAGCCAGGGTGTTTGTGGCGATTAGCCCCGTCCCCCCTCTGAGATTTAGCAGATCATGCGCACGCAGCTCAAAATAGGCCACCAAATCTGCGTTGCCCCGCCTGCCACCAGCGAGGTAGTCAACGAGGTATTCACGGTACGCCTGCCCGAACGGGGCGGTTAGCTTCTTCCCCCCTAGAAAAGGCGGGTTCCCCACAATTGCATCGAAACCAGCGCGAAGCGAAAACACCTCCGGAAACACCAAAGGCAAATGCACCGGCCGCCGCTCCAACGCCCCCTCCGGCAGTTCAGCCCCCAGCCAGTCCTCCGCCGTGGCCCGAGCCTCGCGCACCACCTCGGAGTCGTCCTCGACCCCGTCCTCCATGATCCGCTGCACGATCCACGCAGCCCGCGGGAACAGATCCCTGACCCGCTCCCCGCCCTCCTCCTCATACCAAGGCACCCGCCCCGAAGCACAAGTGGCCAGCGCCGCCCCCGCGATCAGGTCGCCCACCAGCCGCAGCCGCCGCGAGTGCCGGTTGACCTCCACCAGCCGCTCGCGCTTCTCCTGGAGCGCAGGCAGGTCCACTCCCTGAATGGCTGTGATGGCCAACCGCTCCCGCGTCAACTGATCCACCAACTCCCGCGCCTGCTCGGCCAGGACGTCGGTCTGCCCGCTCGGCTTCATGTGCACCGACTGGATCTGCTCCATGTTGTGCACGCCGAGCAGCGAGTCCCCCGCCACCAACCGGTCGTCCAGGAAGGTGAACGGTCGCCCCGGGTCCATCGACACCAGCCACAGCGACAGCTTGGCCATCTCCACGGCCATCGGGTTGATGTCGACGCCGTACAGGCAGTGCTCGATGATCTGGCGTCGTGCCTCGACGACCACCGGGTCCTGCTCCGCGTCCGCCGCCGTCACCGCGTCCACGGCCCGGCCCGCCCGGTACGCCATCGCGTCCGCGCGGCCCTCGGACTCCCACGCCTCGATCAGGCGGTCGCCCAGGTAACGGCAGGCCGCGACCAGGAACGCCGCCGAGCCCATCGCGATGTCCGCGACCTTGAGGTCGAGGATCTGGTCCGCCGACTTCAGGCGCCACTCCCCCGTGTCCGCCGTCTGGAGCGGGCCCGGCTCGTACACCAGCGGCTCCAGCGCGTGCAGCACGACCTCCTCCGCCAGGAAGCGGGGCGTGTAGTGCGTGCCCGTGTTCTTCCTCAGGGAGGACTCCGTGACGTACAGCGCGCCGTTCGGAATGACCGTCGGCAGGCCCCGCAGGTCGTCTCGGAGGATGCCGACGAACGGCAGCAGCCGTTCCGTCAGCGCCGGGTCCTTCGTCACCGCGTTCAGCCGGCGCCGTGCTTCCGCCCCGTCCTCCGTGCCGAGCGGAGCCAGCTTCTTCTCCAACTGGCCCGCCGTCGCCGGGGGCTTCGGGTCCTTCCACTTCTCGTGGACGGACTTCGCGAGCGTCTTCACGGAACCGCCGGCCTTCGCCGCCAGCGCCTCCAACTCCCGCAGGGTGACCTCGTGTTCCAGGCCCTCGGGGCCGATCAGGCCCACCATGTGCTCGGTGGCCCGGCGTCCGTCGAACGACAGCAGGCCCTCGTACACGTAGCCGATCTGCTCGACGTCCAGCGCGCGGAAGCTGAGTGTGCGGACCTCCCGGTCCTTGCCCTTGCCGACGCGGACCTCCTGCACTGCCTGGAGCATGTGCAGGACCGTGCGGTCGTCGATGGGCAGGAGCGGGGTGGTGCGCTCCAGCCACGGGTACTTGTCCGGGTCGAAGATCGAGCCGTCGTACGCCGGGAGGTGGAAGCCCGAACCCGAGTGGTCCACTCCCCCGTGCACGGCGTGGAAGAGGGCGATCAGGCGGTGCCACGCGGACGTCGTGTGCTCCAGCGACGTCTCGCCCTCCTCGTCCGCCCGCGCCTTCAGCTCGTCGCGCAGGAAGCGGGCGGAGTAGGAGCGGGCGTACACCTCGTTGTCCGCCGGGAGCAGGCCGCGCTCCTCCGCGAACAGAAGGAAGACGACACGCATCATGACCGCCACCGCGCCGCGGTAGACCTCACCCGAGCTCACCCCGGACGCGTGCAGGCCCGGTGCCCCGTGCTCGACCGCCCGCACATCCGCGCGCCCTATGGCATCCACGAGGAGTTCGACCGCCTGGCGGACCTGGACGCCCAGCGCCTCGGTGACGTCCTCGCCCGCCGCGAGGCTGGCCTTGAGCAGGCCCACCAGCGTCTCGGCGTCGTCGTACTCGAAGAAGCGGCGGCGGCGCAGAAGGGACACGAACGCGCGGACGACGTTGCGCTCGGCCCGCTCGTTCCAGCCGATGGAGTCGAAGACGGCCGTGGTCGTGACGCCGCCGAGGGGAGCCCAGACCAGGCACCACCAGCGGCCGTCGGTGACCAGGCCGAGCGGTACGCCGTGGTGGCGCAGGAGGCGGGCCAGGCGGTCGGCGGGGGCCGCGGACCAGTCGCCGCCACCGCCGACGCGGGCCGTGGGCGCCGTGCCCGCCGGGACCGTCAGGCCGAGTAGGCGTACGCGCTTGGCGGCCGACTCCGCGTCCGGTTCGACCGCGAGGTCCGTGCCCGGTTCGACCAGCGCGAAGTTGGGGCGCACCTCGGTGTTGTGCTCCGCGACGCGCAGGGTGAGGCGATCGAGGCCGTGGTGCTCCGACTCGCCCTGGCGGAACGCCAACGCGTCGTCCCAGCCCAGCAGGCGGCCCAGCACGTAGGCCACCCACTCGTCGCGGCCCGCCGTCGTGTCCGTCTGCCAGTCGGCGTGGCGGGCGCGGAGGCGGGCGCGCTCGTCCTTTTCCAGGGCGTCGAGTTGGGGCCAGGCGCGCAGGAGGACGGGCATGGTCAGGAAGGGGCCGGAGACCTCGGTGAGGTCGAGCCACTCCTGGTGCTGCCTGCGGCCGTCGGCGGCCTGGGCCTTGGCGGCGGCTACTCCGGAGCTCACGGGGCGGCGGGGGCTCATCGGCGGGCTTCCTTTGCGGGGATCACGAAGACGACGGCGGCGGGGAAGAGGTGGGAGCGGGGCTCGCGGTAGCGGGCGGCGATGGCGGCGAGTTCGCGTTCTCGTTCCGCGGGGAGGCCCTTCAAGCGGTCGTCCCAGCGGCGGCGGTCGTCCTCGAACTGGCGGCGCTCGTGGCCGGTGAGCTCGTGGGTGGACAGCAGCGCGAGTTGTTCGCCCTCGCCGTCACCCTCCTCCTTGAGCTTGGCGCGCAGGGTGGCCTCGAAGCGGTCGAGGGTCGCGGTGATACGGCGTTCCTCTTCCGTCCGTCGGTCGGCGAGCCTGCTTTCCAACTGGCGGCCGAGTTCGCCGGCGCGGGCCTCCAGGGACCGGTAGAGGGGGTCGCGCAGCCTCGGCCAGGCCTCGGTGAGATCCCTGCGGAGGTGCGGGGCCGCCTCGACGCCCTCGGTGAGTGCCTGGGAGAGGACCCTGCCCTGTTCGTTCACCGACTCCCAGCGGCGGAAGCGGCCGGTGTCGCCGAACCAGCCGCCCGCGTACAGCACTTCCTCGTGCAGGCGGGTGCCGTCGGTGCCGACGAGGACGTACCGCGCGTACGCGGAGACGAGGGTCGTGGTCACGGCCGGATCGTCGGACACGACGGCCGTGACGCGGTGGAGGCCGATCAGGTCCGCGTTCCAGACGGCGGCGGTCAGCAGGCGCGTGGAGAGCGCCACGAGCGGGTGCTTGAGGTGGGCGAGGACCACGTCGTCCCTGCCCTGGGCGGCCACCGCCGGGGAGAAGGTGAGCGGGCGCTGCTCGCCCTCGCGGAGTTTGTGGGCGAGGCCGCGGGTGGCGCGCTCCCAGCTGCCGGACAGGGGCTGTACGTCGAAGAGGTCGCCCGGCTCGAAGTCCTCCGCCCGCAGCGTGGACGGCAGCAGCGGCGGCTGGTTGTCCAGCGCCAGCGCGGTGTCCACGACGCGCTTGACGTTGCCGGGCGTGAGGCCGAGCGCGCTCACCGTCTCGTCGTACTGGTCGGCGAGCCGCTTCGTCTGCGCGGTGACGTTCTGCTCCGGCGCGACCTCGCCGCCCGTGCGGCGGCCCTTGATCGGCTTGGGCTTGGCGTTCTCGATGTCGACTGGTGCGGTGTCGCCGGTCATCCGGCGCTGTACGGCGTCGGCGAGGACGGCGTTGACGGAGCCGAGGTCGGCCTCCATGCGCGCGACCTTCTTGGCGATCCGGGAGAGGAACTCCAGGTCGGCCTCGTACGAGCCGGCCTGCGCCTGCTGCCAGCCGGAGCCGATGAAGTGGGTGATCTCCGGGTCGTGCTTCTGGCCCCAGCGGTCGATACGGCCGATGCGCTGTTCGAGCTTGTTGGGGTTGAAGGGGATGTCGTAGTTGATCAGGCGGTGACAGTGGTTCTGGAGGTCGATGCCCTCGCCGGCAGCGTCGGTGGCCAGGAGGATGCGGACCCTGCCCTCGGCGCGGGACGGCTCGGTCTGGAAGCCGAGGCGGATGCGCTCGCGCTCCTCGGCGGACAGGCCGCCGTGCAGGCGCTCGACGCGGCCCCCGTCGGTGAGTTCTTCCTGCTGGAGGAGGTCGTGGAGCCACTTCTGGGTGTCGCGGTACTCGGTGAAGACCACGACCCGTTCGTTGGTCCACTTCTTGCCGTCGGGGCGGCAGACGGCCTTGAGTTCGGCGATCAGCGCCTCGGCCTTGGAGTCGGGCGCGGCCTCGTGGGTGAGTGCCCAGCGCTCCATCTCCTGGAGCAGGTCCAGTTCCTGGCCGTCCTCCGCCGGGGTGAGCGAGGTGGAGCGGGTCAGGGCGTCGTCCTCGGCGTCGACCAGACCCGTGTCGTCGAGGTCGGCGACGAGATCGGCGAACTCCTCCAGCCACTCAGGGACTTCGGCGGCTGCCGTGCGGCCGCGCGCGGGGCCCGTGTCCTCCAGGTGGGAGAGGTAGACCTGGACGGTGTGGAGGAAGGCCGCCGGGGAGGAGAACAGCCGCTTCTTCAGCAGCAGGGTCACCAGGTCGGCGGCGCGGCGGCCGCCCCGGGCCTTCGGGGTCAGCTTCCCGCGACGCAACGCGGCGAAGGAACCGAGCAGTTGGTGGATCTCGCGCTCCTGCTGGGTGTAGTCAACCGAGAGATCGCGGATCAGACGGTCCCGGAAACGGCGCGTCACACCGTCCCGCTCCGTGATGGTCGACTTCAGACGACGTACGACCGTGTCCTTCAGTGCTTCCTTGTCGGGGTCGACGCCGCGTGCGAAGCGCTGGTCGTCGATGAGTTCGAGGAGCGCCGTGTAGGACTCCGGGTAGCCGTTGTGCGGGGTGGCGGAGAGGAAGAGCCGGTGCTCGAAGTGCGGGACGAGGCGCCGGATCAGCTTGGTCTGCTGGGAGTCGACCGCGTACACCTGCTTGGGCGCGGCGGGCGCGACGTGGTGCGCCTCGTCGAGGACGAGCAGGTCGAAGAAGCGCTTGTGCTCGCCGTCGGAGCTCTCCTCGGGGGCGCCGATGACCTCGTCGAGGAGGCGCTGGGCCTTCTGGCCCCGCAGCCAAGGCAGGGAGACGATGGTGAGCGGGTGGACGCGGAAGGGGTTGGCGGCGGTGCCGTGGGTGCGGCGCAGGCGGGCGCAGTGCTCGGAGTCGACGATGGTGAACTCCAGGCCGAACTTCTCAGCCATCTCGTCGCGCCACTTGAGGGTGAGGCCGGCGGGGCAGACGACCATGGTGCGGCGAGCCCGGCCGCGCAGCATGAGTTCCTGCACGACGAGGCCGGCCTCGATGGTCTTGCCGAGGCCGACGTCGTCAGCGAGGAGGAGGTTGACGCGGGGCGCGCCGACCGCCCGGGAGACCGGCTCCAGCTGGTACGGCTCGACGGCGACGCCGGAGCGGAACGGGGCCTGGAGGGTCCTGCCGTCGGCGGAGGCGACGGCGGACCAGCGGACCGCGTCGAGGAACGCGGCGAGGCGGTTCGGGGAGTCGTAGGAGCCCGTGGAGGCGTCGGGCAGGGAGCCGGCGGGCAGGACGCGGCGGCCGGGCTCGACCTCCCAGATCACGGAGAGGGTGTCGCCGAAGCGGCCGTCGGCGACGGACTGGAGGTGGACCAGGGTCGCGGGGCGCCGGGACTCGTCGCCGTCGGAGGCGGCAGGGGACGGCTCGACGCGGGCGACCACCCAGGACTGGCCGCGCACCTCGACCAGGTTGCCTTCTTCGGGGAGCGGCTGCGCCCCCGTCCGCTCGGTCTCGCGCTGAGCTGCTGGCGTCATGGGCGCTGTTCCCCTCGGTGTTCACCTGCCGTCGTCCGTAGACAGTGTCCCGTGTCCTGTCTCCCCTCCGGAACGACGCGACGGCAGGCTAACACGCGCCGTAGTCTGTGAACAGAGATTACAAACTATCGAGTCCGCAGTTCGGATCCGGCGGTCCTCAGCCCATGCGGCGCAGCCGCTCCAGCAGCTTCCGGCTCCGTCCGTGCCCGGTGTCGGACTCGGGCAGGACCGTCTCCTCCTCGTCCACAAGGCGGCGCAACAGCTCCTCGGCGGCGTGCCGTTCCCCGGTGCGGATCAGCAGGACGGCGATCTCGTAGCGGGTGTCCAGCACGGCGGGGTTGCCCGGCCCGAGCAGGCTGCGCTGTTCGGCGAGGACGGACTTCAGCTCGTCCAGGGCCTCGCGGGTGCGGCCGAGCGTCCCCGCGCACAGGGCGGCTCCGGCCCGGGCGGCGAGCGTGCCCGCGCGGTCGAGGCCAGGGACGGCCATCAGCTCGCGGTACTCCTCCAGAGCGCGGGCCGGACGTCCTGCCCTGCGCAGGGCGGCCAGCTCGACCAGCCGTGGGTGAGCGGGCGTGGCCCCGACGGGAGCCGGTCGGGGCGCCCAGGCGGCGAGCAGGGCGGCCACCTCCTCGGCGGAGGCGGGCCGGTCCTCGGGCTTCTTCTCCAGCAGCCGCTCGACCAGTGTCCGCAGGCCGTTCGGTACGCCGGGGCGACGGTCGGCGAGCGGCGGGACGGGGTCGTTGGCGTGCCGGTGGTACAGCATGAACGGGCTGGCGTCCGTGAAAGGGGGCGCGCCGGTGAGCAGTTCGTACAGGACGCACCCCAGCGAGTACAGGTCGCTCGCGGGCACGGTC
Source organism: Streptomyces sp. NPDC060064 (assembly GCF_042736455.1). NCBI lineage: Bacteria > Bacillati > Actinomycetota > Actinomycetes > Kitasatosporales > Streptomycetaceae > Streptomyces > Streptomyces sp. NPDC060064. Next base: position 155,527 of record NZ_JBHWWF010000018.1, on the reverse strand, counting down.
CGTCCGACGGCCTGTTCGGGCGCCATGTAGACGACCGTGCCGGGAGTGGCGTTGGCAGCGGTGAAACGGGTTTCGCCCGGCTGGGGCTCCAGAGCCGCGGCGACCCCGAAGTCCAGGACCTTGATCTCCCCGTCGGGGGTCAACATCAGGTTCGACGGCTTCAGGTCGCGATGCACGACCCCCTGACCGTGGGCGTAGGACAGCACCTCGGACGCGCGGCGGGCCACGTCTGCCGCCTGCTCGACGCGCAGGGGGCCATCGTTCTTGAGGACGGCGTCCAGGGCCCAGCCCGGGACGAGATCCATGACCAGATACAGCTCGCCCTCATGGTTGCCGTGGTCGTGGACGGCGGGGACGCCCGGGTGCCGCAGGCGGCCGGTCAGGCGGATCTCGCGCAGGAACCGGCGCTCCAGCGTGCTCAGTTCGGCACCGCGGCCGCGCGTCGCGAGGAGCTTGACGGCCACCTCGCGGTCATGGTCGCGGTCGTGGGCCGCCCAGACGACGCCCATCCCGCCCCGGCCCAGCTCGTGCGTCAGCTCGTACCGTCCAAGGCTCCGCCGCATCGCGCCCCGCCCCCAGTTCCGGCGCCTGCCGCGCCCGCCGCCTCCCACGGCCGGGAGCCTCACGGCACCCCCGCCGACCGGGCCATTCTGTCACCGGTCACGAGACTCCTGTGCTGCACGTGACCAAAAAAGTGCGGGCTGCAACCATCGGAGCGCCCTCGCCGGAACCCGGTGACCCTGTCGTTCACAGGGGCATTGGGCCCTGCGGGATCAGGAAGGGACGGCGCGGGTCCTCGGGCGGAGTCCGCCTGACGGCCAACCCGGGATCCGGCTCCGGCAGGTGGGGCGCCAGCCCGGCGTAGACCTCGGCCGCCGACGCGGGACGGTCGTCCGGCCGCTTGGCCAGCAGGGCCGTGATCAGGTCCTGGAGATCCCCGGGAACACGCACCCCCACGTCGGCGACGAGGGGCGGGGGCGAGGCGAGATGGTGGGAGGCCAGGAGCGCCGGCTGATCCGTGGGGAAGGGCGTCTCCCCGGTGAGCATGTGGTGCAGCAGGCAGCCCACGGCGTACAGGTCGCTGCGGCCGTCGAGTCGGTCCCGGCCGGCCAGCAGCTCGGGAGAGGCGCAGATGAGGTTGCCGACGCCCTCGCCGGTCGTCGTCAGCCGCGGGTCGGTGTCGCCGAGCAGCTTGACCAGGCCGAAGTCGAGGATCTTCACGACGCCGTCGCGGCGGACCATGACGTTCTGCGTCTTGAGGTCGCGATGCACCAGGTCGGCCGCGTGGACCGCGGACAGCCCCGCGCACAGCTGGGCGGCGACTGCGGCCGCCGAGGGCACGTCGAACCGGCCGTCCTCCTGCTGGTCGAAGAGGTACTCGAGCGTGGTGCCGTCGATCAGTTCCATCACCAGGCAGCACGTGTCGTCCGTGATCGACGCGTCGAAGACCGTGGCGACGTTCGCGTGGTCGAGGCGCGCGGCCGCCCGCGTCTCCCTGCCGAACCGTGCGAGTGCGGCGTCGCGGCTGCTCGCCACGGCCAACAGTTCCGTGGCGACGGTCTTCACCGCGACGGGCCGGTCAAGAGGCAGATCGCGTCCCTGCCACACGTGCCCCATCACTCCGCGGCCCAGGATGGACTCCAACCGATAGCGGTCGTGGATCACCATTCCCGGCACGGGACTCCACATATTTGCCGACCTCCACATTCCCTACACAACAAGATGGAACGTACACGCTGTGAACAAAGTCAATGAGGGTAGTAGCCTTCCCCGCATGAACGGCCGCTGGGAACGCCGACCAGTCCAGCCGCCAAGTACCTCGGAGACTGAACCATGAGTGCCCATGACGCCGTCCCCGTCAGCCTGGCCGAGATCGCCCGGATCGCCGGCGTCGGGCGAGCCGCCGTGAGCAACTGGCGCCGCCGCCATGACTCCTTCCCCACCCGGATCGGGGGAACCGACGTCAGTCCGCAGTTCTCGCTGGCAGAGGTCGAGCAGTGGCTGCGGGACAACGGCAAGCTGAGAGACATCGGCGGCCGGGAACTCCTCTGGCCGCGCTTCGAGGCACTCGGCAGTCGGAACGAGTCGGGGCTGGCCATCGCCGAGGCGGCTCGCCGGATGCGTTCCTCCAGGGCTCGGATCGCCCATCCCGAACTCTCCGCGCAAGCCCGTGACCTGGTGGCCCAGGCGGCGCAGGTGGGACGGGAAGAGGGACCGCGTGAGACCTTCGAGTTTCTGCTGCAACGGTGGCTGGAGACCCATGTCCGACAGCTCAGCACCACGCCGCCGCAACTCGCCGCGCTGATGGCCCGGATCGCTCTCGCCGTCCGCCTCGGTCCGGCACAGGGCGGACTGACCCTCCTCGATCCGGCATGCGGCACGGGACACCTGGCCGCCGCGGCAGTGCAGGAGTACGACAGCTCGGGGCTGGAGGTACTCGCGTGTGAAAGGGACCCGGCGCTGGCCGCGTTGACGGCCGGCCGGCTCGCGTTCCTGGCGGAGGACCGCGACATCCGGACGCGGATCGCCACCGCCGACTCACTGCGGGACGACCCCTTCGCCGGCGCGAAAGCCGACATCGCACTGTGCAACCCACCCTTCAACGAACGCGACTGGGGCTACGAGGAACTCGCCACCGACCAGCGCTGGACGCACGGCCTGCCCCCTCGCACCGAGCCCGAACTGGCCTGGGTGCAGCACCTGCTGTCCCACCTCAAGCCGGGCGGGGCCGCCGTGGTCGTCCTTCCGCCGGCCGTCGCGTCACGCAAGGCGGGCCGCCGTATCCGCGGCTCGCTGCTACGCACCGGAGCGCTCCGAGCGGTCGTTTCCCTGCCCCCTGGCAGCGCCCAACCGCACAGCGTGTCATTGCAGTTGTGGATCCTCCGGGCGGCACCGGACGGCCCTGCAGCCGCTCCCCCGAGCCAGAATGCCCTCCTGGTGGACGCCACACATTTCGCCAGGTCAGGAACGCGCGAGCCGAGCCCCGACTGGGACGGCCTCGGTTCGTTCGTACTCACCGCGATGGCGACCCTCGACCAAGTGGACCAGGAGCCGCCGAAGGGCGCCGTGTGTGTCCCCCTGCTCGACCTTCTCGACGACGAGGTGGACGTCACTCCGGGACGCTACACCGCGGCGACGACCGAGCCGTCCGGTAAGGAACTCGTCGGCAAGTGGGACGAGTTCGGGTCGTTGCTGACCGAGCTGGCCGATCATGCGCGGCGTCTGTCCGCACTCGATTTCCAGGCCGGGACTTCACAGACCACGACGACGGTGGGGGACCTCGTCAAAGCCGGGGCACTGACACTGCGCGTCGGCCAGCAGCCGCCGGAGTCGGCCCCAACGGCTCGCGGGGACGCCGTACCGCTCCTCACCATCGCCGACCTTCTGCACGACGGCACTCCCAGCGGCATGGTCTCCACCGGCTCGGCCCCAGCCATCGCCGAGGAGGGCGACGTCGTGGTTGCCGGCGTGGCTCGAGCCTTCAAGGCATGGGTCCACGAAGGACCGCCGATGGCCCTGGGCCCTCAGCTCTACATGCTGCGGGTGGATGCGGAGAAGCTGGAAGCCCACTTCCTCGCCGGCTGTCTGTGCGCGCCGGCCAACGGGCGCCAGGCGGGGACCCACGCCTCCAGTTCGTCCAGGGTCGACATCCGGCGTCTCCAGGTGCTCCAGTTTCCCCTGGAGAAGCAGACGGTGTTTGCCGAGACGTTCCGTCGCCTCCGGGCCTTCGAAGAGCTGCTCACCGCAGCTGACAGTTCGGGCAAGGGGTTGGTGAGCGACATGAGTGATCGACTTGCGGCAGGCGGGCTGACCACCTGACCTTCTCCCGCCGGGGCGGCACACAGCGTTCCGGCTCCCCCTGGGGCTGTCCGCAGGGCGATCGCTCCTTTTCCGGCGCCAGGGGGCGGAGCAACGAGCAACGACCTCAGAAAAGCCGGTTCCTGCGTGGTGAGTCGCCGAAGCCAAGGCCAGAACTGGCAGCGGTTCCACCGTGTCAGGCCGCCGTGCGGCCGGGCGAGCCCGGCGAAGACCACCAGCACCAGAAGCGCCGCTGCGCCCGCCGCCAGGGCCAGTCGCGCGGTCCCTGCTCATGGGACACCTCCCGCCACTTCACCGAGTACCGGACAGGGATCTGGACCACTGCGCGCCTGGTGATCCGGCTTCCCATGGAGATGGACGTCCGCAGGCATCCGCTTCAGGGTACGAGCGGTCACCCTGCGCGGCATGTGGCCTGAGCAACAACGAGGCGGGCCGGATCATCGGTATCAACCCGAAGCCGGGCGGCGATGGCGCAACGGCCGCAGCGCCGACCACGAGCAGAAGGCGAGCGCGGGCTTCTACAGCCGCCACCCCGGGTACGGGCTACTCCCCGGCGGCGTCCGTGCGGGCGTCGCCGGACTGCGCGGCGGACTGCCTCGTGGCCCGCTTGCCCAGCACCGCGCCCGCGGCGAGCGCGCTGCCGAGGAAGGCCACGGCCACGACCCACGGCTGGTCGAAGCGGTGATCGGTCGCGTGGTCGAGGGAGTAGCGGCCGGCCCCGGCGAGTCCGATGGCGGCCGAGGTGAAGCCCAGGAAGGCCGGGTACTCAAAGCCTCCGCCCTGGTTGAAGAACCCGGCGGGCATGTGCACCGCCACGGCGCCGGCCATGGCTCCCGCGGCCGCGGCACCGGCCGCCGGGGTGGCCAGGCCCAGCGCGAGCAGTGCGCCACCGCCCGCCTCGCCGAGCCCGGCGGCGACGGCGCTCTCCCGGCCCGGGTGGAATCCCATGGCCTCCATGCCCTTCGCCGTGGCGTCCAGCCCGCCGCCCCCGAACCAGCCGAACAGCTTCTGCGAGCCGTGAGCCGCGAGGACCGCGCCGGTGCCGACGCGCAGTACGAGCAGTCCGAGGTCACGTCGGTTGATGCAGGCCATGAAGGTCTCCCGGATCGGACACGGTGGGGTGGGGGCGTACGGGATCCACTCTCGCCCGGTTCGGGCCGCCGTCCCCCGTACTGCTACGCCGTACGGGTGATGCAGCCCGTGATCCACTGGCCGGAACCATGCGGTAGATTTTGCGCGCCCTTGACCAGCGTCAACTACTCGACATGGAGACCGGCCCCTCAATGAGTGACATCGTCAACGGACTTGGCCGCGCGAGCGCGTACGGCGCCCTCGGTGTGGTCCTCCTGATCCTCGGCATAGTCCTGATCGACGTGCTGACGCCCGGGAAGCTCGGCAGGCAGATCTGGGAGGACCGCAACCGCAACGCCGCGCTGCTGCTCAGCTCGGCTCTGCTCGGTATCGGCGGCATCGTGTTCACGTCGATCTGGACGACGTACGACAACTTCGGCAAGGGTCTCGCCTCCACTGCCGCGTTCGGTCTGCTGGGGCTGGTGATGATGGCTGTGGCGTTCCTGGTGGTGGACCTGGTCACGCCGGGCAAGCTCGGCGCGACGCTGGTCGAGGTGGAGCCGCACCCGGCGGTGTGGGTGACCGCCTCCTGCAATCTCGCCGTGTCCGCGATCGTCTCGGCGTCCATCGCCTGAGGTCGGCGGCAGAGGGGATACACACCGCGATCAGCAGGCCGGTTGATATCGGAGTTCGCCCCGGGGCACCCGGACGGGGCTTTCGGGGGAATCGTGAAGCCGCGTCCGGTGTTCGTGCACGGCATCGGCGGTCCGCGGGACGCGCCGCCGAACTCGACGCCCGGTTACGCGCGTTGGCCGACGGCGCCCGCTCCGCGGGGCCCTGACCGGGACAGCCTCACGTGTTCCAGAAGTGATGCATGGCGTACGAACTCCACGGCCGCCACCTCTCCGCGTCCTGCGCCGCCACGCCGGCGCGCCGCATCCCCGCCAGGACCGCCACGTCCTCCGCCAGGAGTACATCCGGGTCGCTGAGGGCCCGCATCCGGATGTAGCCGGCCGTCCAGGGGCCGATGCCCGGCAGGGCGAGCAGCTGCCGCTCGGTCCCGGCCCGGTCGGCGCCCGGGTCCAGTACCACCGTGCCCTTTGCGAGCGCGGCCGTCAGCGTACGGAAGGTGGCGCGCCGCGCGTCAGGCATGCCGAGCTCGTCCAGAGAAGCCTCCGCCAGGTTCTCCGACCGCGGGAACAGATGCGTCAGCCCGCCACTCGGCTCGGGCAGCGGCTCCCCGTACGCCGCGACCAGCGCGTCGCCGAGCTTCCCTCCCGCGGACACCGACACCTGCTGGCCGAGCACCGCCCGTACCGCGAGTTCGTGCGGGTCGGCCGCGCCCGGGGCGCGCAGTCCTGGACGGGCGGCGACCAGCGGGGCCAGCGCCGGGTCCGTGCCGAGGCGTTCGGCGACGGCGCACGGGTCGGCGTCCAGGTCGAAGAGACGGCGCATCCGCTGTGTCGCCGTCGTCAGATCACGCAGGTCCGCGAGGTGCAGCCGGCACTCCAGCCAGCCGCCCACGCCCGGCTGTTCGCCCACCTCGGCAATGCCTGGCCCGCCCGGCAGCCGCAGTGTGCGCCGGTAGCTACGGGAGCCGCGTTCGCCGACGATCTCCTCAATACCTGCGATCGCGCGGCTGCCCAGATAGTCGAAGACTTCCACGGAGGCGTACGGACCGCGGTAGGCCAGCCGCAGCGGCACTCCGGCCGCGGCCCCGTTCTCCTGGGCGACCGGGCCGAAGCGGGAGGTGCGGCCGGGCCGGGCGGAGCGGAGTTCGCTGGGGGTGGCCGCGTAGATCTCCCGCATGGTGTCGTTGAACTGCCGCACGCTCGCGAAGCCCGCCGCGAAGGCGATCTCGGCCGCCTGCATGGTGGTGGTCTGCAGCAGTACGCGCGCGGTGTGGCCGCGCTGGGCGCGCGCCAGAGCGATGGGGCCCGCGCCGAGTTCGGCGTTCAGCTGCCGCTGCACCTGCCGGGCGCTGTAGCCCAGCCGGTGGGCAAGGCCTGCCACGCCTTCCCGGTCCACGATGCCGTCGCCGATCAGGCGCATGGCGCGCCCGACGACGTCGGCTCGGGCGTTCCACTCGGCGGAGCCCGGCACGGCGTCGGGGCGGCAGCGACGGCAGGCCCGGAAGCCCGCGCCCTGGGCCGCCGCGGCCGTCCGGTAGAACGACACGTTCCGGCGCTTGGGCGTGATCGCGGGACAGCTCGGACGGCAGTAGATCCCGGTGGTGGACACGGCGAAGAAGAACACCCCGTCGAACCGGGCGTCCCTGCTGCTCACCGCCTCGTACCTGCTGTCCTCGATCGTCATACGGCCAGTATGGGCAGCGCGCCGGGCGCTCGGCTGGCGGAAATCGGACGTCGCGTTTCGGACATCGGGGTCGGACGTCGCGTTCGGACGTCGGGTTCCGCCGTCTCGTTCGGCTATCGGCGGCGGAGGAACGCGGACACGCCCAGTGCGAGAAGCGCGAGCACGGCGGCCACCCCGCCGAGAATGACGGCCGTGTTGCCGCCGTCGCTCTCCGCCGACGCCGCGGCCGGCTGCCCGGCGGCCTCGTCGGCAGGCACAGAACCCGGCGCGGTGACCGGCTGAGAGCTCGCCGGCGCTACGGCAGGCTCGGAGGCGGGCTGCGAGGTCGGCCCGGTGACCGGCTCGGAGGGCGGCTCGGCAGCGGGCTCGGAGCCCGGCTGATCCGCGACCGGCTCGCCGCCCCGCTCCGTACCGCCAGCCAGCACCACGTCGGAGCATGAGTAGTAGGTGTCCGGCGTGCTCGAGTTCCGCCATACCGTGTAGAGCACGTGACGGCCCGTCAGTCCGGCCGGAAGCCGTCCGGTGATCCGGTACGCGCCGTCCGTGAGCTTCGGATCGGTGGCCGTGGCGAAGGGCTCCGCCGACAGATCGGCCCATCGCAGCGGCGCGGTCGGATCGTAGCCCTTCTTGGTGAGATACAGGTCGAACGTTCCCTCGTGCGGGATCGTCGTCCGGTAGGTGAGGGTGAACCGGGCACCGGCCTTCAGGGTCGTCGTCGGCCAGTCGGCGCGGGCGATGTTCAGGCCCCTGTACGCGTCGAGGCCCGCGCTGCACAGCTGTCCGTCCGGGACGACCTCGCGGTCTCTGCCCCGTACGTCGGCCACACGCAGGTTGTCCCACTGGTCGAAAGCCGATCCGCCGTTCGCGGCAACGGCGGCCCGGCAGGCGGCCGACCGGCCCTTGGCACCCTCGGGACCGCATGCGGCCACCCGGCTGACAGGATCGGTCGGCGCCCCGTGCGCCTGCGCGGTCCCGGCAGCCACGGCCGTGAGCAGGAGCGGCAGGACACCGGCGAGCGCGGCGGCGGCAGTTCGATGGGCAGTCATCCGCGGCATACCTCCTAGGTGGGCTCAACAGCCTGCCGTGTATTACGGCTTCGCCCGGCCGAGCGTTCACCGCGGGCCAACCAACGCCGACCAACCCGACCAACGCCGACCAACGCCGACCAACAACGACTCAGTACGCGGTGATCTCCACAGGGCCGCCGCGCGCATCCGCCCTTCCGATCCAGTCCGCACGGAGGTGGAGTCCACGGCCGGACAGCGCGGTACGCAGCAGACGCTGCCGGCGGAGCACCCGGCCGTCCTGGCTGACGACGAGGACGGGGCGGGCGAGCGACTCGCAGGTGCGCAGAAGGAAGCGGTCCCGCAGCGGACGGGGGCCGTCCGGGGCGACGCGGTTCGGCGCCACCCACTGCAACGGTCCGGCGACCTGCAGCCGCAGCCCACCGTCCGGCCATGTTGCCCCGGCCAGGTGCCGCAGCACCTGGTCCGCGACGTACCGGCCCTCCTCGGCCGCGGTGCCGGCCGGCTCGACTCCGTGCAGCAGGTTGCCGACGGCGAAGACGCCTGCCTCGGCGGTGCGGAACGCGGTGTCGACCGCGGGGCCCCGGGTGCCGGGGTCGAGCGGTATCCCTCCCCGTCTGGCCAGTTCGTGTTCGGGGATCCAGTCTCCGGTGAACACGACCGTGTCGCAGCCGACGGTGACGGTTCTGCCGTCCAGGTGCCGCAGTCCGACTCCCGTCAGCCTGCCGCGCCCGGTCAGTTCGGTCACGGTGGCACCGGTGAGCAGCGGGACGCGGCGGCTCAGGAGCGGGTGCGGCGGCCGTCGCGCCTGGTCGGTCACCATGGCGATGACCTCGACTCCGGCGGCCCGCAGAGTGCGTACCGCGGAGAAGGCGATCGGCTCCGCTCCCACGACGATCGCCCGGCTGCCGACCCGCCGGCTGTGGAGGTGGACCTCCTGCTGCAGTTCGCCCGTGGTGAGCACACCCGCCGGCCGGGTGCCAGGCACCAGCCGGGCGCTGCGCGGCCGTTCGCGCGCGCCGGTGGCGAGGACGACGGCGCGCGCGGTGATCCGTTCCAGTCCCGCCGGGCTTGTGGTGTCCAGAGTGCGGGGGCCGGACCAGCCGGTGACGGTGACGCCGGTGCGCAGGTCCGCTCCGGCGCGTACGGCGTCGTCGACGAGGCGGCGGGCGTACTGCGGACCGCTCATCGGACGGCGCAGTTCGCGCGGTCCGAAGCCGCCGTGGCCGCAGTGCCGCGGGATGCCGCCGGCGTGTCGCTCGCGCTCGACGATCTCGACGGCGCCCGCGCCCGCCCCGGCGAGCCGGGCGGCTGCGGCGAGGCCGGCCGGTCCCGCGCCGACGACGAGGACGTCGACGGTACGCGCGGGCCGGCTCATCGGCGTGCCTCGAAGAGCTCGCGCACCGCGGCCCCGCAGTAGAAGCCCTGGCAGCGACCGCCGCGTGCGCGCGTACGGCGCCGGAGTCCGTCGAGCGAGCCCGGCGGGACCGTACTGGCCAGGGCGTCGCGGATCTCCCCGCGGGAGACACGTTCGCAGTGGCAGACGAGTGTGCCGTACTCGGGATCCGCTGCGATGAGATCGGCACGCTGGTAGGGACGCGGGAACGCCTCCCCGAGGTTCGGCATGCGTACGGGCTCCAGTTCGCGCGCATCCCCCAGGTCAAGACCGGCGTCGGCGAGCAGGTCGGTGACGTGGGCGGCGATCGCCATCGATGCGGTCAGTCCCGTGGAGCGGATACCGCCGACGGCTATGTACCGCTGCCGCGCGTGGGCCCGGATCCGGTAGTCGTCGTGCTCGGTGGCGGCGCGCAGGCCCGCGTAGACGGCGGTGATCTCCTCATCGAGCAGCTCCGGCATGATCCGTCGGCCCTTCTCCCTCAGGAAGTCCAGCCCTTCGGCGGTCGATCCGGTGGCTTCCTTGTCGCCGAGGTCCTCGGCGGTCGGGCCGAGCATCACATTGCCGTACACGGTCGGCGCCACCAGTACGCCTTTGCCGAGCGCGGTCGGCACGGGCAGCAGGATGTGGCGGACCAGCTCGCGGGCGAGCTTGTCGAAGACGATGAGCTGGCCCCGGCGCGGAGTGACGGTGAAGTCGGTGTGGCCGAGCTCGCGGTCCAGCTCGTCGGCGTACAGTCCGGCCGCGTTGACGAGGTAGCGGGTGCGCAACAGGCCGCGGCTGGTGGTGAGTTCATGGTGGCTGCCGCCGCTGGTCACGCTCTCCACCCGGCAGTTCAGATGCAGGTCGACGCCGCCTCGGACGGCTTGGGTGGCGTACGCGAGTGTGGTGGTCCAGGGACAGATGATGCTCTCGCCCGGGACGTCGAGCGCACCGAGCGCACCCGGCCCGAGGTGCGGCTCGCGTGCGCGCACCTCGTCCGCGCCGATGAGCCGTGCGTCGTGGTAGCCGTTGCGCTCGGCCTTGGCGGCGAGCGCGGGGAGTGCGGCGAGCTGCTCCTGGTCCCAGGCGACGAGGAGCGCACCGAGCGGTTCAACAGGGATGCCGGTTTCCGCCGCGTAGGTGGCGAGCCGCCGCTGTCCGTCGCGTACGAGCCGGGACTCCAACGAGCCGGGGACGGCGTCGAATCCGGTGTGCAGGATCGCCGTGTTCGCCTTCGACGTGCCATTGCCGACGTCGTCGGAGGCGTCCACGAAGGCGGCACGCAGCCGGTGGCGGGCGAGTTCGCGGGCGATGGCCGAGCCGACCACGCCGGCGCCGACCACGATCACGTCGTGCATCGTGTCCGGCAGTTGCCCGGCGGTCGTGACGGTCATGGTGCTCCTAGGGCGGGTTTCGGAAGTCCCGCCCGCCCTGCGGGCGGACGGCGCTACTTCTAAAACACGCCCTGGTCCTGATCGCGCGTACGGCCCCCGGCCGGGCCTCATGGAGCAGTCGGGATTCAACGGTCAGCAGGCGTACGGTCCAGCAGCGAGGCCACCTCGGCGCGGAAGGCCGCGAGGCGCTCGGCCGCCTGTGCCGCGCTGATCCTCGGCTCATGGACGACGGACGGTTTCCACGCGGGTATCGCCTGCTCGGCGGTCAGGCCCGGATCCAGGCCCAGTCGCGCCACCGCTCCGACCCCGAGTGCCGTCGCGTCGGGCAACGCCGATACTTCGACGGGCAGTTGAAGCAGATCGGCCTGTGTCTGCATCAGCAGGGCCGAGCGGGTCAGGCCGCCGTCGACGCGCAGACCCGTGAGCGGTGTGCCGAGGTCCGCGGCGACCGCGTCGGTGAGCTCGACCACCTGAGCGGCGATGCCTTCGCACAGCGCACGCACCAGCTGTCCGGGGCCGGTGTCCAGTCCGAGGCCGGTCAGCGAGCCGCGCAGATCGCCGCGCCACCAGGGGGCCGCGAGACCGGCCAGAGCAGGTACGAAGGTGACGCCGCCACAGTCCGGCACGGCCGAGCCGACGGGGTCCAGGTCGGCGGCGCCGGAGATCACTCCGAGGTCGGTGAGCCAGCGGACGGCGGACGCGGCCGTATAGACCTGTCCGTCGAGGCAGTAGCTGGTGCGTCCGCCGAGCCGCCAGGCAACACAGCTGACAAGGCCGTTGCTCGTACGGCGCGGGCGGGCCCCCGTCTGGGCGAGAAGGAACGCGCCGGTGCCGTAGGTGCACTTGGCGGTGCCCGGTTCGGTGACGCTCTGGGCGAGCAGCGCGGCCTGCTGGTCGACCAGGAGTCCGGTGAGCGGGATCGCGGTGCCGAAGGCCGTGGTGATGCCGACGGGGCCGTCCGCATCGACGATCTCCGGCATCCGCTCGCCGGTCAGGCCGTAGATGTCGAGCGCCTGCGGAGACCAGGCGACGCGGTCGAGGTCGAGGAGCTGGGTGCGTCCGGCGGTCGCCGCGTCCGTGACGAAGGCGCCGGTCAGCCGGTGGATCAGCCAGGCGTCGCTGGTGGTGACGACGCCTTCGCGGGTGAGCTCGCGGCGTATCCAGGCCATCTTGGGTGCGGCGAAGTACGGGTCGAGCGGGAGTCCGGTCAGCTGTGCCAGCTCGGCGGCGTGCGGGGCGAGTTCCGCACAGATCGGCTCGGCCCGCCGGTCCTGCCAGACGATCGCGTCGGTCAGCGGATCGCCCGTGGCCGGATCCCAGGCCAGGACGGTCTCGCCCTGGTTGGCGAGGCCGACAGCGGCGACCGGTTCTCCGGCACGGGCGAGCGCCTGGCGTCCGGCGTCGACGACCGAGGAGAGGAGCGCGGCGGGGTCGACTTCCACGCGTCCGCCGCTTCGGTAGCGCGGGTTCACCGGAGCGGAGCCGGTTGCGATCACACCGCGCTCGGGGCAGATGACCAGGGCCTTCGTACCGGAGGTGCCCTGGTCGACGGCAAGCACTGGGCCTGTCATCGGGCCACCCCGCTCTTCGGTAGAAGTCTTCGGTAGAGGGAATCCTGCAGAGGAAACGCAGAAAAAACCTTGATCGCTCAAGGAAAGCGTGGAGCAGGTCACGGCCGCCGTCAAGAGCCCCCCGGGGGACCTGCGTCCCCACAACCGCAATCCTGACGGGCCCCTGATGCATCATCAACTTCTTGCTGTTACCCCATGGTTGAGTAAGATCACCGCAAAGCATCGCCTCCAAGCACCGCCTCGACCCGTCACCGTCTCCAGAGGACTTATGACCACCACAACGAGACCTGCAGCGGGCTGATGTCCCACGACGAGTTACGCCCGGTGTACCACCCAGCGGGTCACGACAGTGAACTGCGCACCGCCATGCAGGACTTACGCACCGGTCGATGGGTGTCGATGCGGAACCTGCTGACCGCGACCTCCGACTGGGCACTGTGGACCCAGCGGACCCAGGTTCTCGCCGCGGTGGCCGCCGGTTCCGACGCGGTGCAGGCCTGGCGCAGGGAGGAACCCCGCTCCCTCGCCGCGACCGTGATGCACTGCCGGGTCGTGGTGGAGCGGGCGCTGCGGGCCCATCGCGAGGGGCACCGGCGTACCCAGGAGCTGTGGCACGAGGCCTGGGAGGCCTGCCGGGTCGCCGGTCACCAGGCTCCGGAGGATCCGGTGCCTTGGGTCTGTCTGCTGGCGCTGGCCCAGCTCGACGAGAAGCAGCAGATGGACGAGCATCGCACGGCACCGCCGGGTCCGATGCTGTTCCCCGGCCCGTGGGGTCTGCTGGCGGAGGCCGACAAGCGCGATCCGTTCAACCGCGAGGCGTACCACCGGATGCTGCAGTTCGTCTACGCGCGCAGGTCCGGCGGTCATCTGTCCGAGGCGGTCAACTTCGTGCAGTGGGCCGCCTCCTCCGCGCCTTCCGGGTCGCCGTTGCACGCGCTCCCGCTCTATGTACGCGTGGAGCGCTACCGCCGGGAACACGGCCAGGAGAAGGCGCTGGATCTCCACTGGGTGACGGAGGACGCGGCCCGGGACGCGCAGCGCGCCCTGCACAGCTGGTTCAACCAGGTGGCCCCGGCCGGGCGTTCGCTGCTTGATCTCAACTATCTGTCCCACGCCCTGTGGGGCGCGCTCCAATTCCCCGACGCGGCACCGGTGTTCGAGGCGCTGGGCCCGTACTACACCACCCTGCCGTGGGCCTACCGCACAGACAGCCCCGGTGACGCGGGCCTGGCGGAGGAAGTGTTCCTCCGCGCCCGCGGCCGTTGTCTCGCGGCCGCGCGCGGCGCGGGGCCCTGACCGCGCACCCAGCCCCGCGCCCGACCGCACGGCTGATCCACCGCTCTCCCCCGCACGCGTACGAGAGACACGTCCGCGCGCCCGCACCACGCCCTGTCCCTGCTCCTACTCCCGTCCCTGTCCGCTCAGTGCATCACCCTTTCCCCGGAGGTTCTTCGATGTCCATATCCCCGCCGAAGTGGTCGAGTTCGGACCAGACGTCCCCGAAAGACGAGGAGGAGCGGCTGCGGGAACTCGGCTATCAGCCGGTTCTTGCCCGCCGCATGGGTGGCTTCGGCAATTTCGCCATCAGCTTCTCCGTCATCTCGATCCTGTCCGGCTGCATGACCCTGTACGGCTTCGGGCTGAACACCGGTGGCCCTGCGGTGATGCTCTGGGGCTGGGCGGGCGTCGGTCTGTTCGTCCTGTGCGTCGGCATGGCCCTCGCCGAGGTGACCAGCGCGTACCCCACGTCGGGTGCGCTGTACTACATGGCCGACCGGCTCGGCGGCCGTAAGTGGGGCTGGTACACCGGCTGGCTGAATCTCCTCGGCCTGCTGGGTGCGATCGCCGGTATCGACTACGGCTGCGCCCTGTTCACCGGGGCGTTTCTGAATCTGCAGTGGGGATTTCATCCCACACCCGGCTCCACCATGATCATTTTCATGTGCATTCTGCTGCTGCACGCCGTCCTGAACCTGTTCGGGGTGCGGCTGGTCAGCCTGCTCAACTCGGTCAGCGTGTGGTGGCACCTCGGCGGCGTCGCTCTGATCGTCGGCGCACTGGCCATCGTGCCCTCCGACCACCAGTCGCCCGAGTTCGTCTTCACCGAGTTCGTCAACGGCACCGGCTGGGACAGTCCCATCTATGTGGCCGCGATCGGTCTGCTGCTGGCGCAGTACACCTTCTCCGGCTACGACGCCTCCGCGCATCTGTCGGAGGAGACCTCCAACGCTTCCGTCTCCGCCGCCCGCGGCATCGTGCGTTCCATCTGGGTCTCCTGGATCGCCGGTTTCGCCCTGCTGGCCGGTCTGACCTTCGCCATCCAGGACTACGAGGGCACCAAGGCGAGTGCCACCGGCGTACCGCCGGCCCAGATCCTGCTCGACGCGCTCGGCACCGGCGGCGCCACGGCCCTGCTGCTCGTCGTGATCGTGGCACAGCTGTTCTGCGGCAACGCCGAGGTGGCGGCGGCCAGCCGTATGGTGTTCGCGTTCAGCCGCGACAACGCGCTGCCCGGCTCGGCGCTGTGGCGGAAGGTCAGCAGCCGCACTCAGACCCCGGTTCCCGCGGTATGGCTGTCGGTCGTCTTCGCCTGTCTGCTGGCCCTGCCGTCCCTGTACTCCACGACCGCGTACGGCGCGGTGACCGCGATCAACGTCATCGGCATCACGCCGGCGTACGCGATCCCGATCTATCTGAAGCTGCGCGCCAAGGACCGCTTCGAACCCGGCCCGTGGAGCCTGGGCCGCTGGAGCAAGCCGGTCGGCTGGGTGGCCGTGGTGTGGGTGGCGTGTGTGACGGTGCTGTTCTGCCTGCCGCAGTCCAACCCGGTGACCGTCGACACGATGAACTACGCCTCGATCGCGCTGGCCGCTGTGCTGGTGCTGGCCACCGTGTGGTGGTTCGTGGCACGCCGCTCGTACGGCACGCCGTCCGCGTACGGATCCGCCCGTGAGCAGGCGGAGATCGCGGAGAACATCGTCTGACGCGTCAGCACCACATTCCACTGCGACGCAGTCAGGGCCCGTCCCAGGAGGGGCCCTGACTGCGTGGTGTCACTTCCCGGCAGGCCTGCCGGTGACCTTGAGGTCGCGCAGGCTGCCCACGTTGTCGAACGAGCCGAAGCCCACCCTGCCCGAGCCGAATGTCTTGTCCACGGCGGTCATCAGCGGGTTCTTCGAGCCGTCGACGTATACCGCGATCTCTCCGCTGTCCGCGCAGTGCACGACGCGGACGTCGTGCCATCGCGCGTCGGCGATGGCCGGCGGAGCTCCGGTGGATCCGTTCCACTGGTGATCGAGCCGCAGCCGGTCCGCCTCATTGACCACGAAGATGCCGTTGTGCGGGTAGATCGTGTTGTCGGACGACAGATGCGCGTAATAGAACTTCGTGTCGGACTGGTAGCCGAACACGATGATCACGTCCCGGTTGCTGATCTCGACCGGGGTGTCCAGCCGGACCTCCGCGTCGATCCGGGCGGAGCCGAACCGCGGCCCCGCGGTGAGAACCGCGTACTCGAACGGCCTGCGCGGTCCCGGGCGGGCGACGCCCGCCTCGGCGAGAGTGACCTGGCCGCGCGGGAACTGCCATTTGGCGGGGGTTACGGGCGCCCAGTTCTTCGCGCCCGTCACCTGCGTGAGCGTGGTGCCGTGGGTCCTGCAGTCGGCGAACCGGCGGGTCCCGGTGACCTTCCAGATCTTGCCGTTCGCCTTGGACAGCAGATACAGCTCGCCGCGGGCGTCCCGGCCGAAGCGGAGGTCGACCCGGCTGTCACCGGCGAGCTCCGGCAGGGTGACGCGCTTGCCCGTACGGTCGAAGAGCATCAACTGGTAGGTGTCGGCGAGCTGCTTGCCGCCCCTGCGCATCTCGCTCGCCTCGGAGTACAGCAGCCGGCCGTCGACGAGGTCGCCGTAGAGGTATTTGCCCCACAGCGCCGGCGCGTCGTGCCCGCGGTAGACGAAGCCGCCGACGATCGCGCGCCCCAGGTCCGACCTGCAGTTCCAGCCGGCGGGCGGATCGTGGTCGTACGCGGCGACGGGGTAGGCGTAGCCGTTCTTCGCGTCGTCCTTGGGCAGCGGGAGCAGCCGGTCGCAGGGGTTGACCGCCGCCTTGTCGTAGACGAAGGTGCCTTCGCGCTCGCTCCAGCCGAGGTTGTCTCCTGCCTGCACCTCGTAGACGCCTTCGACGGCGTGCTCGCCGATGTGCCCGAGGTACATCCGGTGACGTCCGGCCGGGTCCCAGCTGAAGCGGTGCGGGTCGCGCATTCCGTACGCGTAGATCTCGCCCAGTGCCCCCGGCTTGCCCACGAACGGATTCGAGGCCGGAACCCCGTATTTTCCGTTCGCGCTGTTACTGCCGCGCGGGTCGATACGGAGGATCTTGCCGTGCGGCAGCGCCAGATTCTGCGGCTCGGTGTTGTTGAGACCCTGGGCTCCGTCGCCCGTGGCGACGTAGAGCAACCCGTAGTCCCGGTCGCCGGGCCTCGCGGTCGGGTTGAAGTCGATCTGCTGGATGCCGTGGCCGCCGCCGGAGAATCCGATACGGAGCAGCTCGCGACGGCTGCCGATGAAGGTGTCGGCGGCCGGGTCGTCAGCCGTCCACTCGGTAACGATGCCGTGGTAGTTGGTGGTCGCCTGCTGGACGAAGTCCGGCCGGGCGGAGGTGGCGGAGGCATTCTCGGTGTGGACCGTGTAGAACCTGCCGTTCTTGCGGAAGTCGGGGTCGAAGGTGACGAACCCGAAGCCCTGGCCCATGCCGCTGCTGGCGAAGAAGGCGGGGCCGATGGCGGCGGCGACATCCAGATATACGTGCGGCTGTCCGTGCTCGACGAGATAGAGCCGGCCGTTGAGGTCGGGGACCGCCATCCGCCCCGAGCGGTCGGGCAGTTCGCTCAGGAAGTTGATCCGGGCATGGCGCTTGAGACGGGGGTCGGTGACCGGTCCGGGAACGGGTTCGGTCTTGGGGAAGGAGGCGTACTCCTCGACCACCAGGCCCAGACCGGACTGGATCGGCTTCGTCGGTATCGGGTCATGGACAGGCCCACCGGCTTCGTCTGCCGCCTGCGCCGCGCCGGGCGACGCCGTCAGTACGGACAGCAGCAGGGCGAGAGCGAGCACGGCAATGAGGAACGGGGATCGTTTGCTGCGAGGTGCGAGCACCGCTGATCTCCTTCGACGGGAGGGAGCGAAAGCTCAACCATGTAATCGACGTCTCGGTGCTTGAACAACCGTCGTGCATAGACCAATTGAGAATGCTGCCTGTCTTGCGGGATCCCTCGAGATTCCTTGACACCACGTGAGGTGATCCGTAACTTCCTGTGCACGAATAAGACCATCGGTCACATACAAGAACAGGTGGAGCTGTGAGTCCAAGGCGGATCGTGGTGTCGGGCGGCGGTACGGGCATCGGGCTCGCCGTGGCTGAGTCTTTCGCCGCGGCCGGCGCCGATGTGACCCTTCTCGGCCGCCGCGAAGTGGTGCTGCGCGCGGCGGCCGAGAAGCTCAACGCCACCCACGGGGACTCCACGGCGACCTGGTTCCCGGCGGATCTGTCCGAGCCCGAACAGGTACGCCGCGCTGCGCAGTTCATCACCGACGGCAGTGACGCGGTCGATGTCCTGGTGACCAACGCGGGAGGCAATGTCGCGGCCTCGCACGACGGCAGCCTGGAAGGCATCGCCGACAGCTACCGCCGCAACTTCGCCGCCAACGTCCTGACATCGGTCCTGCTGACGGAGGCGCTGCTCCCCCACATGCGGCGGCCGGGCGGCCGGATCGTCCATCTGTCGTCGATCGCGGCTCTGCGCGGCCCGGGTTCGTACGGCGGCTCGAAGGCCGCGGTCAACACGTACACCTTCGATCTCGCCCAGAGGCTCGGCGCGGAGGGCATCACGGTCAACGCCGTGGCGCCCGGGTTCGTCGCCGACACGGAGTTCTTCGGCGACCGCGCCACTGAGGAGTTCATCGCTTCGCGGGTGAAGCAGTCCCTGACGGGCAAGCCGGGGCTCCCCGCCGAGATCGCGGCGATGGTCCGCTATGCCGCCTCGCCCGAGGCCGCTTATGTCACGGGCCAGATCCTGCACATCAACGGCGGCGCCGCGCTGGGCCGTTAGACGGGCGCGCGCGTCCCGGCCGGACCGGCGCGCCGCCCGTCGCCTGGCGCCCGTCGCCCGTCGCCCGTCGCCCGCCGCCCGTCAGTCCAGCCGGAACGCGTCCGCGAGTGCGTCGATCTGGGCGTCGAGCAGAGTCCCCGGATCGTGCCCCATACCGGTGAACTGACCGGCCACTTCGAGGCTGACGGCGCCATGCATCTGGGACCAGGCGAGCACCGCCCCCGCCAGCGCCCGGCCCACACCGCTTCCTGACGCCGACAGTTCTGTGTACTGCTCCGCCCAGGACGCCACGTCGGGCTCCCGCTCCGCCCAGGCGGTCATCTGCTCGACGAGCCGGACCGCCGGTCCCGACGGCTCCCCCGCGACAAAGACGCTCAGGAACGGACCGAGCGCCGCCCGCGCCCGCGCCACCGTGTCGGCCGGTGCGCTGTAGCCGGGCAGGGGCGGGCCGGCGATCAACAGATAGCGGTGCGGCTGCTCCACGCCCCAGGCCCGGAACGCGCCGGCCAGCGCGTGCAGCCGTGCGCGCGGTGACACCTCGGCACAGGCCTCCGCGGCGACGCCGATGGCCCCGGCAAGGTCGTCGTACGCATCGCGGATCAGCGCACTGAGCAGGTCGTCACGGTTGGCGAAGTAGCGGTAGAGCGCGGGCCCCGACATGCCCATTTCCTTGGCGATACGGGTCAGCGCGATGGCCGCCAGGCCGCCTTCGGCCAGCTGTCGCAGCGCGGCTTCCTTGATCTCCGCGCGCGTCTGCTCCCTGTACCGGGCCCGTGGGCCCGGTGTCGTCGGCGTCACAGCCACGTCCCTCCATAGATGATGCAAACCATCCTAGCTTCTGTTACGGTCCATAACTAACACAACGATGCATCACCGCTTCAGGTTCCCGACCATCATTTTCTGGAGGCTCTGATGACCTTTCCCCACACCATCGACGCGGACGCACCGGTCGTGGTCCGCCGCCGCATCACCGTCGACGCGCCCGCCGCGCTGATCTGGCGCATCCACACGGACATCGACGCCTGGCCCGGCTGGAATCCCGGCATCGAGACGGCGCACCTCAACGGCCCGCTCGCGCCCGGTGCCACCTTCCGGTGGCTGACCGGCGACCTGGACATCGAATCGACCGTCTATGAGGTCGTTCCCGGCGAGCGGGTCATCTGGGGCGGCCCGGCCCACGGCATCACCGGAATCCACCTCTGGACCTTCACGGAGGAGGACGGCCACACCGTCGTCTCGACGGAGGAGTCCTGGAGCGGCGCCCCCGTCCTCGCGCAGCCCAAGGAGATGCACCGGCTCCTGGACGAGTCACTCGAAGCCTGGCTCCGGCATCTGAAGACAGCGGCGGAGCGGGCGTAAAGAACCACCCCCGGGCGCCTCACCCGGGCGCACGCCGTTCGAACACCACGTCCCGTGCCGTGTCCAACGCCGTCGCGACCGCACCCAGCAGGATCGCGTCCTCACCGAGGGCGCTCGGGGCGACCCTGGGGCGCAGCGGCGTAAGGGACTTGAGGGTGTCGCGGACGGTACGCAGCAGCAGGTCGGCACTGTGGCCGACGCCGCCGCCGAGTACGACCAGGTCGGGGTCGAGGACTGCGGCCACGGCTGCGACGGTGTGGGCCAGGCGTTCGCCCTCCTGGCGGACCGCTGTGGTCGCGGCGGGATCGTCGCGGCGTGCGGCGTCGAAGACGTCCTTGGCGGTGAGCGGTCCGGTCATGCCGAGCGCACGGGCGGCCGCGACGACGGCCTCGCCCGAGACTGCGTCCTCCAGGACATCCGGCTTGTGCCGTCCGGGCCAGGGCAGGAAGCCGATCTCGCCGGCGGCGCCGTGCGCGCCGGTGAACAGCCGGCCCTCGTGGACCACGCCCATGCCCAGGCCGGTGCCGATCATCACGTAGACGAAGAGTCTGCTGCCGGCGCCCGCGCCGAACGCGTACTCGCCCAGGGCGGCGAGGTTGGCGTCGTTGTGGACGGCCAGCGGCAGGCCGAGTTGCTCACGCATACGGTCGAAGAGCCCCGCGCGGCCCCAGCCCGGCAGGTTGACCGCATAGCGCACGCGGTGGTTCCGACTGTCGTACACACCCGGGGTCGCGACCACGGCCTGGATCACCCGGTCGTGGTCGACGCCGCTGTCGGCGACGACCCGGTGGGCGGTGCCGACGACGAGGTCGGCCATGGTGGCCGAGGTGCGGGCGCGGTTGCGCACGTCGGCGCGGGCAACGACCGAACCGTCCAGATCGGCGAGGGCCACCCGTAGCCAGTCGCGGCCGATATCGATGCCCAGGGCGTATCCGGCGGTCGGGTCGGGGGCGTAGAGGACGGCGACGCGGCCGCGTTCGGGGGTATGGGTCCCCACCTCCCGTACCAGGCCTGCCCTTTCCAGCGCGGCGAGAGCGCTGGAGACGGTGGGTTTCGACAGGCCGGTCTCGCGCGCGAGCTGAGCCCGGGAGGCGGATCCGGCCGCTCTCAGCCGGTCGAGCAGCAGCCTCTCGTTGGCGCCGCGCAGCCGCTGCCGGTTCCAGCGCTGCTCGGCGCTGTCCTCGCTGCTGGTGGTCATGCCGTCATTCTCACGCATCCCCTGACGACCTCTTGACGACCTAAGTAAAGGTACTTAACTTAATCACACCCGGCGCCGTCGTGCATCCCTGTACTGGCGAAACGGCCACAACTCCGCGCCCCGCCACCTGAGATCAGGGAGGCTCCCCTTGTCCGGAACCCCGCCGCGCACCGACGGCTTCGTGCGCCGCATCGGCCCGTTCCAGGCCACCGCCATCAACATGAGTCAGATGTGCGGTATCGGGCCGTTCGTCACCATCCCGCTGATGGTCGCCGCCTTCGGCGGGCCGCAGGCCGTCATCGGCTTCGTCGCCGGTGCGCTGCTCGCCCTCGCCGACGGCCTCATCTGGGCCGAACTCGGCTCGTCCATGCCCGGCTCCGGCGGCAGTTACGTATATCTGCGCCAGGCCTTCCAGTACCGGACGGGCAAGCTCATGGCGTTCCTGTTCGTGTGGACGGCCATGCTCTTCATCCCGCTGATCATGTCCACCGGCGTGGTGGGTTTCGTCCAGTACCTCGGCTATCTCGCACCCGGCCTGGGCCGGACCGCCGGCGACCTGATCGGCCTCGGTGTCATCGCCCTGGTGATCCTGCTGCTGTGGCGCGGGATCGAGCACATCGCCAAGATCACCGCCGTGATGTGGACCGTCATGATCGCGTCGGTCACCCTGGTCATCGTGGCTTCGGCCACCAACTTCAGCTCCGACCTGGCCTTCACCTACCCTGCGCACGCCTTCGAACTCACCAGCAATCACTTCTGGATCGGCTTCGCCGCGGGCCTGACGATCGGTATCTACGACTACCTCGGCTACAACACCACCGCCTACATGGGCGCCGAGATCAAGGACCCCGGCCGCACACTGCCGCGTTCCATCATCTTCTCGATCCTCGGCATCATGGCGATCTATCTGCTGCTGCAGATCGGCACTCTCGGTGTCATCGACTGGCACCGGATGACCGACCCCGGCGACATCGCGTCCACCTCCGTCGCCTCCGCCGTCATGGAGGAGACCTGGGGCAAGGGCGCCGCCGACACGGTCACCGTCCTCATCCTCATCACCGCCTTCGCCTCCGTCTTCGCCGGGCTCCTCGGCGGATCGCGAGTGCCCTACGACGCCGCACGCGACCGGGTCTTCTTCCGCCCGTACGCCAAGCTCCACCCCAAGCACCGCTTCCCGATGCTGGGTCTGGCCACCATGGGCGTCATCACGGCCGTCGGCTTCCTCATCGGCCGCCACACCGACCTCGCCACACTCATCCAGCTGCTGACCACCGTCATGGTGATCGTCCAGGCCCTGGCCCAGGTCGTCGCCCTGACCGTACTGCGCAAACGACAGCCGGCCCTGCGCCGCCCGTACAGGATGTGGCTCTACCCGCTGCCGAGCATCGTCGCCCTCGCCGGCTGGCTGGTCATCTACGGATACGCCGACAAGAACTCCCCCGGCCGTCACCCCATCGAATGGTCACTGGCCTGGCTCGGCCTGGGCTGCGCCGCCTTCCTGGTGTGGGCGCGATACGAGAAGGTGTGGCCCTTCGGGCCCAAGGAGATCTCGGAGGACTACCTCACGCCGCAGGACAGCGGGACCGAAACCATCACGGCCTGAGCGGCCGATCCGCTGCCCGTGGCCGCCGGCCGGTGGCCCCCACCTGATCCGCGGCGAAACCCTTCGAACACCTGTGACATTCCCGCGGGCCCCGGCGCTGTTATCTGCAGGGGACATCGACAAGGGTGTGCCGTGCCGGCGCGACAAAGAGGAACGAGTGGGCAAGGTGGGGGGCGGCCGCCGTGCGGAGACGTACGACGGGGAGCTCGGTGAGGAAGTCGCGCGGGCACAGGAGGGGGACGAAGGGGCCTTCGCCGCTGCCTACAGACGCGTACACCCTCCCCTGCTGGGCTATCTGCGTGGCCTGGTCGGGGACGATGCCGAGGACGTTGCGTCCGAGGCGTGGCTCGAGATCGCGCGTGACCTGGGGCGGTTCCGAGGGGACGGCGCGGGCTTCCGTGCGTGGACGGCGCGCATCGCGCGCAACCGCGCCATCGACCATCTGCGCCGGCTGAAGAGCCGACCGCGCGGCACGCTCCTCGAACAGGAGCTGGGAGAGCTGCCTGCCGGGCAGGACACAGCCGGAGAGGCCTTCGAAACCATCTCGACGGAGCGTGCCCTCGCGCTGATCGCGACCCTGCCCCGACAACAGGCGGAAGCGGTGCTCCTCCAGGCGGTCATCGGACTCGACGGGGCGGCGGCCGCGCGGGTGCTGGGCAAGCGGCCCGGGGCGATACGGTCTGCCACGCACCGCGGGCTGAGGCGGTTGGAGAAGCACCTGGCGACGCTCGAGCGAAGCCGTGTGACAGATTCGGACTCCCGTGCGCTGGGAGAAGCGACATGACCGAAAACCGATCCAGAGGTGCCATGGACTCCGGGGACGAGCCGCGGACGCCGACGCCGGCACGGACGCCGACGCTCGATGAGCTGCTCGCTGCCGCCGCCCGCCCGGCGCCCGCCGCACCGAAAGCGGAGGAGCGCGCCGTCGCAGCCTTCCGGGCGACGCTCGAGGAGGGTGCGCCGACAGCGCGCACCCGGCGTATGGATGACTGGCGGCCCGTGGAGCCGCGGGTCCGGACCGGCTGGATCAAGGTGGTACTGGGCACTGTTGTGGCCGGGCTGACGCTCGGAGGCGTGGCGATGGCGGCCGGCGCGATCCCGACACCGTTCGGCGATACGCCCGAGAAGCCCGAACCGATGCCCAGCGCTTCCTCGGCTCAGGACATGGAGACCACCGGCCCTGCGCGCCCCTCCGCCCCCGTGCCATCGGCGGCCGGACCAACCGCGCGTACTCCCGGCGAGTCTCCGCCCAAGGCCCAGAATCAACTGGCGCAGTGCCGTGTGTACGAGTCGAAGCAGGGGCGGGGCCGGTCGCTGGACAGTACCGCGCGACAGCATCTCGAAGACGCCGCCGGCGGTCCCGGCTCCGTTGCCGCGTACTGCGCACGGCTGTTGAGCGAGCAGCCTCTCAACCAGCCGCCCAGCACAGGTCCGTCCAAGGACGAGAAGAAGGATCCGCCCGTGCCCGCCGGGCAGCAGAACGGACGGGAGAACGGAAGCGCTCCCGGACAGAAGCCGTCCGGGAGCCAGGCGAACTGACCAATCGACGAAGGTGCATTGCGCGCTCGTGCGCGGCCGGGGCCCCCTTCCTTGTGGGACCCCGGCCGCATTCCGTCGGCGGCCGTCGGGCTAGGGGGTCAGCACCAGGCCGATGCGTGCGCCTGCCGGCGCGCCGAGAGCCGTGACGCCGTAGTACACGCCCGACGAGGGGATCACTCCGGACGTGCCGCTGTTGTCGATCTGGAGGACCGCGCCGTTGTTCGCGTCCTCGCCGTCCGCACCGATGGCCAGATCCGCCCGCGTGTAGCCGGACAGATCGGTCAGTGAAACGGACGAGCCGAGACGGTCGTTGGGCTCGGTGTCACCCGGCACACCCGCGGTGTCCTGGTGGTAGGCGACCGACCCCGTGGCCGTCGGTCCCGTGGCCGAACCGCGGAGCAGGATCACCTGGCCCGCGTTGGTCTGGGCAACGCCGTTGCGGGTGATGTCCTCGCCCGGAAGTCCGGTGAGCATGTCGCCGTATCCGTCGAGGTTGACGTCGCCGATGGAGATGGACGCGCCCATGTCGTCGCCGGTCTCGCCGGTGTCGGGGACGCCGGTGGTGTCCTGACTGAATGTCAGCCTGCCGGTCGAGGTCAGCCCGGTCGCCGAGCCGAACACCGCGGTGACGGCGCCGCCCTTGGCGGTGTGACCGGACTCGGCCGCGACGGGCTGACCGACGGCGAGGTCGGCATAGCCGTCGCCGTTGAGGTCACCGGCGGCGAGGGAGCGGCCGCCCTTGGCGTCCAGGATGCCGACCCGCTGCAGACCGGTGGAGGAACCCTTCAGCCACAGCAGGCGTGCGATACCGCCCGGGTCGCGGAAACTGATCGCCACATCGGCGTAGCCGTCCTTGTTGAAGTCACCGGTCACGGCGGAGGAGAGGCTCGTCGCCGCGGTGTACGCGGAGGTGCCGAGGAAGCCGGCCTTCGTGGCGTACTCGGACTTGTCCTCGAACACCCACCAGCGGCCCGGCTTGCCCGGAGCGACGGTCAGAATGTCGGCCTTGCCGTCCGCGTTGAAGTCGCCCACGGTGACGGCGGAGCCGAGCTTCTCGCTGACCAGCCGGTACGCGGGAGAGGTCATGTACTGCTTGCCGGTGTCGAGCCCGGGGCCGTACACGACCGTGACCGAGCCGGTGTCTCCGTGGCCGGAGTCGTCGTCCTCACCGAGCGCGCCGACGGCGAGGTCGGCGTAGCCGTCACCGTTGACGTCGCCGTACGCTGCCGAGGAACCGAAGTTGTCGCCGGTCTCGTTCTCTCCGGGGACGCCGGGTGAGGCCTGGGTGAGGGTGCGCCGGGCCGTGGCCACCGGGCCGCTCGTGTCACCGGGCAGGACACTCACCGTGCCACCGGTGGCCACGGTCTTCGGCAGGCCGACGGCCAGATCCGTGATGCCGTTCCGGTCGAAGTCGGAGGTGGGGATCGCGGAGTTGCGCCCCGCGCTCGCGGCGAAGTCACGGATCGATGAGAGCTTGGCGTACAGGTTCTTGCCCGGGCACGCGGTCGCGAAGGCGTCACGGTGGCCGGAGATCACATTCATCGTGGCCTGCTGGCCCTCGGTCCATTTGCCGGTGTTGCCCTGGGCCGTGAGCGTGACCGTGCCCTTCGGGCTGCCTCCGTACTGGCCGAGCTTCCAGGCGGCGACACGGGCGGCCGACTGCAGAGCGGCCGTGTTCGGCTTTCCGGCAGGCTTTCCGGTGGCGGCATCGCCCTCGAAGTCACCGAGCAGAGCGATGCCGGTGGAGTAACTGTTGAATCCGTACGTGTGCGCGCCCTTGACCGGCAGGTCGACGCCGCCGGCCCGGCCCTCGAAGATCTGGCCGCACTTGTCGACCAGGAAGTTGTAGCCGAGGTCGTTCCAGCCCTCGGTCTTGACGTGGTACGTCATGATGCCGCGGACCAGGGCGGCCGACTCGGCGCAGCTGTAGCTGTTCGAACCGACGGTGTGGTGGATGAAGACCGCCTGCACCTTGTCTATGTACTCGGCGGGGTCGTCGACCATCGACTCGTCGGCGCCCCACTGGGTGCGGCCGATGATCGGTGGCTGCTTCACCGTCGACGGTGGTGCGGTCGGCTTCGTGGGAGTCGGGCTCGGCGTCACTGTCGGCGTCGCGGTCGGCGTCGCCGTCGGGCCGGCCGTGTCGGTCGGAGAGCTCGTCGGTGTGGCCGAGTCCAGGGGAGTCGCGGTGTCGGTCGGCGACGCCGGATCGCTCGGGGTGACCGGATCGCTCGGGGAGACGGACGGGGTCTCGTCCACCGCGAACGCGGCGTTGTCCATGACCGTGGCGGCCGGGCTCTTGGCCTCGGTCCTGCTCACACCGGGGTCGACCATGTGCAGCTTGAGGTTCTTGGGCAGCGCCTTGCCCGAGTCGACGCGTACCTGCACCGCGGTGGACGGTCCGACCCACAGCGGCTCGGACGCTCCGTGTGCCGTGCCCTCGGCCCCGTCCGGCCGGTGTGCGTCCAGTTCGAGCGCCTGCCAGCCGGACCACTTGCCGGTCTCGGCATTGCGCGTACGTACCCGTGCCGTGCCTTCGACCTCGACCGTGGCACTGTCCCAGCCGATGCCGACGAGGGAGAACGGCTCGGTGCTGGTGGCCGGCAGCTCCCGCTCGCCGGCTCCACCCCTGTCCAGCCGGAGCGTACGGAGTTCAGCCGCCCGCTCCTGCTGATGCGGCTTCTTGGGCAGGTCGGACGGGTTGGCCGTGGCGATGGTGACCACCCCCGCCCCGCCCAGGACGACGGCGCCGACGGTCAGCCAGGCTCGGCGCTTCATGCTCAATGGTCTGTACGCATGCGACGTACGCGGGCTCAAGTGCCCCACCTCTCCAGAATGTTCACTCGCGGCGCACCCGTCACATGGGCGGCCTGAGATACCCAGCGCACCGCGCTGACGAAACATCACGGGGCAGCGGCTGGATGTGATGCGGATCACGCATGGTGGGTGCCGTTGCGTCAGGGCGCAAGTGCGAGTACGAGTACGACGCCGGGCACCAGGTCGTCTTCGCCACCGAGCGGGCGGGAACACTGCCCGCAGCTGGTCCGTAAACGATCAGAGGCCGTGTCGAATCTCTTCGATACGGCCTCTGATCTGCGACTTCGAAAAGTCGGGACGACAGGATTTGAACCTGCGACCCCTTGACCCCCAGTCAAGTGCGCTACCAAGCTGCGCCACGTCCCGGTGCGCGCTTCTGCCGGATTCCCGGCCGAGCGCGCAAGAGAACATTACCCCACTTCGCGGGGCGGTTGGACGTCCGGCCTGCGGTCATATGCCCCGCGGTGGTCCCGACGGCGAGGGCATCACACCGTGCCTCAAGTGATCGAGGTTCGGCGGGTTACTCCGCGGCCGACGGCTCGACCGGCCCACGGACGTTCCAGCCGGGGGCACGCACATCCAGCCGCAAATCCTCAGGGACGACCTCTTCTCCGCAGTGGCGGCAGCTGTGGACCATCTCCAGCTCCTCGCCGCAGGAGTGACTGAAGACCGCCGGTGGCTCGTCGACGAGCCACCTGTCACCCCATGCGCGCAGCGTGGTCAGCACGACCAGCAGGTCCCGGCCCGCCTCGGTGAGGTGATATTCGAAGCGCGGAGGATGCTCGCTGTAGGGCCGCCGGACGAGGATGCCGACGGACTCCAGGTGGCGCAGCCGCACGGTGAGGACATCGCGGGGAGCGCCGGTGTTACGGGCGATCGCGGCGAACCGGTGATTGCCGAGGCTGATCTCCCTGACGGCCAGCAGCGCCCACTTCTCACCGACGACCTGCAGCGACGCCGCGATCGAACACGGCCTGCCGCGCGAGTCCAGGGCCGGGGCGGGAAGCGTGCCGTCCTCCTTGGTGCGTGCCTTCATGCTCCCTAGGTTGCCACATCCAACTCACTACCTCTAGCATCGCGTCCCGAGAAGTCAGTTTGACATTCAAACCATGGCGCGAGTCGGCCGGAAATGAGTGACGAATCATGGTCCAGCAGGCCCCACCCGTCGAGGACACGGCGGCGAGTTCGCGCTTCCGTCTCGTCTTCGCCGTCGTTGCCGCCGGCGTGGCGATGTCCAACCTCGACCTCTTCGTCGTGAACGTGGCGCTCCCCCATATCAGCGGCCACTTCCACGGAGCTCCGCTGTCCTCCGTGTCCTGGGTGCTCAATGCGTACGCCGTGGTCTTCGCCGCGCTGCTCGTCCCCGCCGGTAGCTTCGCGGACCGCAACGGACCGCGCCGCGCGTATCTGCTCGGTGTCTCCGTCTTCACCGTGGCCTCGGTGCTGTGCGCGCTCGCGCCGAGCGTCTGGCTGCTCGTGGCCGCTCGCGTCGCGCAGTCGGCAGGTGCGGCGCTGCTCATCCCGGCCTCGCTCGGCATCCTTCTGGCCGCCGCCCCGCCGGAGCAGCGCGGCTCCGCCGTACGCAACTGGGCGGCGCTGGGCGGGCTGGCCGCCGCGCTCGGCCCGGTGGTCGGCGGCGCGCTCGCCCAGGCCGATTGGCGCTGGATCTTCCTGATCAACGTTCCGGTCGGTATCGCCACCGTCATCGTCGGCCGGAGCGCGATCGCGCCCACCGCACGCCGTACGGAGAGCGGCCGCAGCGATCTGCTCGGCGCGGCACTTCTGACCGCCGGAATCGGCGCGGTCGCACTCGGGCTGGTCAAGGCCCCGGACTGGGGCTGGACTTCGGGTTCGCCGGCGATCGCGCTGCTGGCGGGGATCGTGCTGCTCGCGCTGTTCGTCCGGCGCTCGGCGAAGCACCCGGTGCCGGTCCTGCCGCTGCAGCTGCTGCGGACGCCTGCCATGGGCCCTGCCCTGATCGCGAATCTGCTGTTCGCGGCGGCCTTCGGCGCAATGCTGCTCTCGGCGGCGCTCTGGTGCCAGAACGTATGGCACTGGTCCGCGCTGCAGACCGGTCTGGCGATCAGCCCCGGCCCCGTCATGGTGCCGCTTCTGTCAAAGTACGCGGGCCTGCTGGTGCAGCGCTTCGGCGCGGCCGTCGTGGCCGCGACCGGGAGCGGACTGTTCGCGATCGGCCTTCTCTGGTGGATCGCGGCCCTGAGCGTCCAGGAGCACGAGTATGTGCTGGGACTGCTGCCCGGCATGGTGCTGACCGGCGTCGGCGTGTGCTTCACACTGCCCACGCTGGTGGGCGCGGCGGTCACCAGGGTTCCTCCGGCGAACTTCGCCACCGGCTCGGGCGTGGTGACCATGGCGCGCCAGACCGGCAGTGTGGTGGGTGTCGCGGGGCTCGTCGCCGTGCTCGGCAAGCCGCACGGCGCGGCGGCGGTGGACGCCTTCCGCCACGGCTGGATCTTCACTCTGGTGGCGGCGGTGGCCGCGGCGGCCGCGTGCTGCCTGCTCCTGCCGCACTCACGGCCGACGGCGAAGACTGACGGCTGACGGCTGACGGCTGACGGCTGACAGCTGACAGCGGGCGGCTGACAGCGGGCGGCTGACGGCGGCCGGCTGGCGGCGGGCGCCTGTCGGACCACAGTGGACAATTGAGGTGTGGACAAGGCACGGAGGGACCGCGACATCGAGGGGCGCGCACGCAACGCACGTCCTCGCGACGGGCTGGGACGCCCGCTCCCGTACGGAACACCGGGGGTGGAACGGCAGCCCGAGGGTGTGGTGCGTACGCCCGGTGAGACGCTGACCGAGGCACAGCGGCTGCTCGACGCGGGCATGCCCTTCCATGCGCACGAGGTCTTCGAGGACGCCTGGAAGTCCGGTCCCGAGGCCGAGCGTGAGCTGTGGCGGGGGCTCGCGCAGCTGGCGGTGGGGCTCACGCACGCCGCCCGCGGCAATACGGCGGGCGGCGCGAGGCTGCTGCTCAGAGGCGCGGACCGGATCGCCGGCTTTCGCGACCCGTACGGCATCGATGTGACCGGGCTGACCGCCTGGGCGCGTGAACTCTCGGCCCGCGTCCAAGGACCGGTGGACGCGGGCGCCGAGGCGCCCCGGCTGACCTCAGCCCTGTAGCAGGACGACCTCGAGGGTGCGCGGGCCGTGGACACCCTCGACCCGGTCGAGTTCGATGTCGCTGGTCGCGGAGGGTCCTGAGATCCAGGTCAGCGGGCGGGTCGGGTCGAGGCGGGGCATCGCCTGCGGTACGGACGCCACGACCTGGTCCGGGACGCGTACGACACAGATGTGGTGGTCGGGGATGAGCGTGATGCGCCGACGGCCCTGTCCGGGACCGGCGTCCAGCACGATCGTGCCGGTCTCGGCGATGGCGAGCGCGCATCCTGTGACAACACTGTCGACAGCGTCGAGTTCCTGCGCGGTGGAGACCGAACGGTCGTGGATCCGGGTCGCGTCGGCGGCGGAAAGCCACTCGGGCGGCAGTCCGGGCGGTACGAGCACAGTCGCGGAGCCGCGCTCCGCGAGCAGCCGCATGAGCAGCAAC
Source organism: Streptomyces sp. NPDC060064 (assembly GCF_042736455.1). Classification (NCBI taxonomy): domain Bacteria; kingdom Bacillati; phylum Actinomycetota; class Actinomycetes; order Kitasatosporales; family Streptomycetaceae; genus Streptomyces; species Streptomyces sp. NPDC060064. Next base: position 124,757 of record NZ_JBHWWF010000018.1, on the reverse strand, counting down.
GGCAGTTCGTCCGCGGACGTGCGGTGCACGACGGCCCGGTAGTCCGCGAGGTTCTCGTGGAGGAGGTCGAGGACCGCGGCAGGGTCGTCGGGTGTGTGGGTGGTGAGGTAGTCGCGGGTCGGCTCGGGGGCCTCGGGCGCGGCGGCGACAGCGCTGCGCACTCGGGCGAGGATGCGGTCGCGGGAGCTCGTACGGGAGTGGGGTCCGGCGCTCATGTGCGGTTCCTCTTCCACCAGTCACGGAAGGATTCTGCGGGCAGCTCGGGCAGTTCACGGGCGGCGGTCCAGGCCCCTGCGCCCGGCAGTTTCTTCGGGTGCAGCTTTCGGGTCCTGGACGCGGCGCGTTCCCCGGCGGCGAGCGCGGCGGGATGGTCGAGGACCCAGCCTGCGGCCTTGATCGCGGCCTTCTCCAGGCGGTGGCCCTTGCCTCCCTGGTCCGCGACCTTCTCGCGGAGGTGGACGAGGACTTCGGGGATGTCGATGGCGACCGGGCACACCTCGTAGCAGGCCCCGCAGAGGGAGGACGCGTACGGCAGAGAAGCGTCGATCTCGCTCTGGATGCCGCGCAGTTGGGGGCTGAGGATGGCGCCGATCGGCCCGGGGTAGACCGAGCCGTACGCATGCCCGCCGGCCCGCTCGTACACCGGGCAGACATTGAGGCAGGCGGAGCAGCGGATGCAGCGCAGCGCCTGGCGGCCGACCTCGTCGGCGAGGGCGTTGGTGCGGCCGTTGTCGAGGAGGACCAGATGGAAGCTCTGCGGTCCGTCGGCGTCAGCGGTGCCGGTCCACATGGAGGTGTACGGGTTCATGCGCTCGGCGGTCGATGAGCGCGGCAGCGTCTGCAGGAAGACCTCCAGATCACGCCAGCTCGGCACCACCTTCTCGATACCGACCACCGAGATCAGCGTCTCGGGGAGGGTCAGGCACATCCGGCCGTTGCCCTCGGACTCGAAGACCACGAGCGTGCCGGTCTCGGCGACCATGAAGTTGGCGCCGGAGATACCGACCTTCGCCCGCAGGAACTTCTCGCGGAGGTGGAGGCGTGCCGCCTCGGCGAGTTCGGTGGGGTTGTCGGAGAGGCCGTCGGGAGCGGGCCGTCCCCAACTACCCATCCGCTCCCGGAAGATGTCGCGGATCTCGCCACGGTTGCGGTGGATGGCCGGAACCAGGATGTGCGAGGGCCGGTCGTCGCCGAGCTGCACGATGAGTTCGGCGAGGTCGGTCTCGTAGGCCGAGATGCCTTCGGCCTCCAGGGCTTCGTTGAGACCGATCTCCTGTGTGGCCATCGACTTGACCTTGACGACCTCGCGCTCGCCGGTCGCCTTCACCAGACCGGCGACGATCCGGTTGGCCTCCGCCGCGTCGGCCGCCCAGTGCACGGTGCCGCCGGCCTCGGTGACCGCCGTCTCCAACTGCTCCAGATAGCGGTCGAGATGACGGAGTGTGTGGTCCTTGATCTGCTTGCCGGCCTCGCGCAGCTCCGCCCAGTCGGCGAGCTCCGCCACCGCCAGGGCTCGCTTGTCGCGGATGGTGTGGGTGGCGTGCCGCAGATTGGCGCGCAGCGTCACATTGTGTACGGCTTCCTTGGCCGCCTCGGGGAAGGACGGCATCCCGAGATACGTGCCGCTCATACGTAGGGCTCCTCTTCGGTACTGGCGAGGATGTCCGCGATGTGCACGGCGCGCAGCGGCACGCCTTTCATGGGCACAGCCTCGCGGCGCAGGATGCCGCCGATGTGCATCAGACAGGAGTTGTCGGCTCCGCACAGCACATCGGCTCCGGTGGAGACGGCATTGCGGACCTTGTCCCGGCCCATGGCGGCGGAGACCTCGGCGTTCTTGACGGCGAAGGTGCCGCCGAAGCCGCAGCACTCCTCGGCGCCGGGCAGTTCGCGCAGCTCCAGGCCCTTCACCGCGTCGAGGAGCTTCCGCGGCCGTTCACCGAGATGGAGCATCCGAAGACCGTGGCAGGAGGGGTGGTAGGTGACAGTGTGCGGGAAGTAGGCGCCGACATCGGTGACGCCGAGGACATCGACGAGGAACTCGGTGAGTTCGTATGTACGGGAGGGGAGCGAGGTCTCGCCGAACTTCGGGTAGTGGTCACGCACCATCGCCGCGCACGATCCTGACGGCGTCACGACGTACTCGTACCCCTCGAAGGCCCGCGTCGTCCGCCTTATCAGGGGCTCGGTCTCGCGCCGGTAGCCGGTGTTGAACTGTGGCTGTCCGCAGCAGGTCTGCGCGGCCGGAAAGTCCACCTCCACCCCCAGCCGCTCCAGGAGTCTCACCGTCGCGATGCCCGTGGCCGGATAGAACGCGTCATTGACGCAGGTGACGAAGAGTGCGACACGCATGGTCGGAGGATATGCCGCTACCGGCGGCCCCGGTAGGTACCACGAACCGCCGGATGCGGCAGACTCGACAGGGTGAGAAAGATCTATGTGATCGGCATCGGGGCGGGCGACCCCGACCATCTGACGCTGCAGGCGGTCAAGGCGCTGAACAAGGCGGATGCGTTCTTCATCCTCGACAAGGGCGAGGAGAAGTCGGATCTGACGCGACTGCGGCACGACATTCTGGACGCGCACATCGAGGACCCTTCGTACCGGCTGATCGAGGCACGCGATCCGGAGCGGGACCGGAAAACATCGGACTACTCCCCCGCGGTCGACGACTGGCGCCGCCGCCGGGCCGACCTCTATGAGCGGTTCATCGCCGAGGAGCTGGGCGAGGACGAGTGCGGGGCGTTCCTCGTCTGGGGCGATCCGGCGCTGTACGACTCCACGCTCGGCATCCTGGAGGAAATCCTCGAACGGGGCGCGGTCGCGTTCGACCATGAGGTCATTCCCGGCATCAGCAGTGTCTCGGCGCTGCTGGCCAGACACCGCACCGGTCTCAACCGGGTCGCGCGTCCCGTGCAGATCACCACGGGCCGGCGGCTCGCCGAAGGCTGGCCGGACGGCGTCGACGATGTGGTCGTGATGCTCGACGCCCGGCAGGCCTTCACCCGCCATCTCGACCAGGACCTGTTCATCTACTGGGGCGCCTATGTGGGCACCGAGGACGAGATCCTGGTGTCGGGGCGGCTGGCGGAGGTCTCCGACCGGATCGAGGAGCTGAGGGCCGAGGCGCGCGCCCGCAAGGGCTGGATCATGGACACCTATCTGCTGCGCCGCGGCTGAGGGGTCCGAGCGGTCCAAGCGGTCGGAGCGGTCGGAGCGGTCGGAGCGGTCCGAGCGGTCCGAGCGGTCGGAACTATCCGAGCTGTCGGAACTATCCGAGCTGTCCGAGCTGTCCGAGCAGTTCGAGTACGCCCGCCACGTGCGGCGCGAGGGGCACCCCGGGCGGCGCGGACGGACGGCAGACCACCACCACGGGCATGCCCAGCTCGCGCGCGGCGGTGAGCTTGGCGGCGGTGGCGGGCCCGCCGCTGTCCTTCGTCACCAGGACGTCGATGTCATGCGTACGGAGCAGCTCCCGCTCGCCCTCGAGGGTGAACGGTCCGCGGTCCAGCAGCACGCGGATGTGGCGGGGCAGCGGCGGCTCGGGCGGCTCCACCGACCGTACGAGAAAGTGCAGTTGATCGAGGCCTGCGAAGGCGGCGAGGCCGAGACGACCGGTGGTGAGGAAGACGCGCCGACCCAGCGCGGGCAGCTGCGCGGCGGCGTCGACGAGCGAGACGGCCGAATGCCAGCGGTCCCCGGGGCCGACGCTCCAGCCGGGCCGCCGCAGCGCGCAGAGCGGGATGCCGACGGCTGCCGCGGCCTGCGCGGCGTTGGCGCTGATGACGGAGGCGAACGGGTGCGTGGCGTCGACGACGGCATGGACGCGGTGCTCGCGCAGCCAGTCGGCGAGACCTTCCGGGCCGCCGAAACCCCCGATGCGTACCTCTCCGGCGGGCACCCGGGGCTGCGCCACCCGACCGGCGAGCGAGGTGGTGACGCGGAGGCCGCCGCGCCCGGTCAGCTCGGCGGCGAGCTGTCGGGCTTCGGCCGTGCCGCCGAGGATCAGGATGTGCGTGCCGGGCATGGGACCGAGGCTACTTCGCCCGCGGATCGCCTGCGCACTCGCCCGGCCTGGGACGAGGACGCGGTACGCGCGGTCATGACCCGGGGCATAGTGCCATGTCACAGGTCGCCATCTTCGCCCAGGGGGCCGGCACACTCTGTCCGAAACGGATCAGGTCACCAGGCCAGATGGAGCGCTTCGGGCGAGCGATGGATCAGGGTGGGCCGCATCACGATCGGCAGCCGGTCCTCGTCGATCCGCAGACCGGGCAGCCTGCGGGCGAACAGCCCGATGGTCAGCCGGAGCTGCTCACGGGCGAGCTGGGAGCCGGGGCAGCCGTGGGTACCGTGGCCGAAGGCCACATGCTGCCGGGAGACGGGCCGCGTGATGTCGAAGACCTCGGGCCGCTCGTAACGGTCCTCGTCGCGATTGGCCGATCCGTAGGCCACGAACACCGTTGCCCCGGCAGGGAGTTCGGTGCCCGCAATCGTCACGGCCCGGGTGGTGGTCCGTCTGAAGCCCTGGACCGCGGTGTCGTACCGCGCGGCCTCCTCCACGGCTGCCGGTATCAACGCCGGGTCGGCGCAGATCAGTTCCCACTGCCGTCGGTCGCTCAGCAGATGGAGCAGCGTCGTACCGATGAGTGCGGTGGTCGTGAGATGCCCGGCGATCAGGAAGTTCTGGAGGTTCGACACCAGCTCGTGGCGCTGGTCGAGGGTGAGATCGCCGCTGCCGGGCGCGAGCGCGGCGACCATCGCCGAGCAGAGGTCGTCGCGCGGGCTCTTCCGCCGGTCCCGTATATACGTGTCGAGAAGCTTCTGCAGCGCGACAACGTCCTCGGCGGCCCGGACCTGCTCGTCCGGGTCCAGCGGTCGGAACAGCAGCTCTTCGGCGCGGTAGCCGCCGTGCACCGCGGCCGGCACATCCGCCGGGTCCAGCCCGAGCAGCCGCCCGATCACCTGACCGGGCAGCTGTCGCGCGTACGCCTCCATCAGCTCGACTCCGCCGTCCGGCGCGAAGCTGTCGACCAGCGCCTCGGCGCGCTCGGCGGCGTACGGCACCAGCGCGGCGATCCGACCGGCGGACAGGCCGCTGTTGAGCGGGGCCCGGTGGCGCTGATGGGCGGGGCCGTCGGTGGAGACGACGGTGGGGCGCTTTCCGTAGCCCTTGGCCAGCACCTCCAGCGCGGCCGGCGAGGGCATGACGTCGGGGAGCAGCGCGCGCACCGACGAGAACTCCTCGGGCCGCCGCAGCACTTCCCGTACGTCCGTGTCCCGCGCGACGAGCCAGGCATCCAGCTCGGGAACGAAGGTCAGGCCCTCGGCCCGGCGCGCCTGCGCGTAGAGCGGGTAGGGATCGCGTTGCAGCTCGTCGAGCCGGGCGTGATCTTTGCTCGCCACGCGGCGCCTCCGGGGCGGAAGGAAGGTTCCTGCACTGTGGGCGCACCGGTCGTCCGGATGTTCGGGCGCGGCACGTCCGGCCATGGTGCCCGAGCCCCGCCGCATCGGGAAGGGGCACTGTCCGCAGAGCGCACTTTGGCGTAATGGGCCCTGTACCAAAGGCGGATCGCCGGTCTACCGTCTCCGGTGGCCGACTGACGCACAACGGGGGTGCACTCGATCATGCGCGGGATCACTGGGTTACGGTCCTGGACGCGGGCGTCGGGGTGGCGGCGGTGGACGACCGCCTTCTGCCTGGCAGCGTTCGCGGCAACCCCCCTGATCGGACCCGGATGTGATGTCGTACCCACCGCTCAGGCGGCGGCGCGGTCGACGGCCGAGGGCGGCAAGGGGGGCCTTGTCCCGTACTACGAGGATCAGTTCAGCCAGGAGGGCTTCGACTTCCGCGACCGGCTGGGCACCGAGTACAGGGGCGCGTACATCCGCGACAAGCGCCAATTCGCCAACGGCTACAGCGAGTTCGCCAATGTGGCCGCCGCCCTGGTCGATCCGCGCGGGCGCACCGACGATGAACTCGAGGACCTGCTGGGCACGGGGCGGCCGGAGGAGGCCCCGGCGTACGACTTCAAGCTGGTGCCCCTGGAGGATTGGAAGCGCTATCTGCGGCCCGAGGACTATCAGGAATTGCGCGCGCAGGGCGTGAAGAACCTGCTGATGGTGCGGGCGATGAGCTTTCCCGGCGTGCGGGAGGGGCGGAAGAAGACGGGCCTGCACTCCGAGAAGCTGATCAAGAACGTGCTGCAGCAGAACAGGACCGGCAAGGCGGCCCTGAACCCGCTGTCCTGGTACACCGATCGGGGTCCGTGCGAGGAGTGCGACGAAGAGGTCATCGAGGACGGGACCCCCGTCTACCACGCGCAGGAATACGGCCTGAGCCGGCAGGAGCGGGCCCGGCGGGATGCCGAGCTGAAGAAGGCCGACGTCGAACTCGGAAAATTCACGAACAGTCAGAAGCAGCTCGTCGAGCGGGCGGAGAAGGCGGCCAAGCTGCCTGCGGGACAGCGCGCGAACGAGAGGAAGGTGATCAAGAGGGAGATGGAGAAGGTGGCCGGCCGCCGGAAGGCCGCGGAGGCCCGCAGGCAGCAGATCGTGGACCGCTACAAGGACATCGAGAGTGTCCGGGCGGCCACGGCGAGCGGCAATCTGCGCAAGGACATCGACAAGGCGCGCAAGGCCGACGCCGCGGCCAAGTCCGTGTTCGTCGCCACTCGGACGGACTGCCCGACGCCGCAGGCACAAAGTCTCGGACTCCCGGGCGCCGCCTCCCATGTCCGGCTCGCGGCCTTCTCCACGCGGCGGACCGCCGACTGCGGTGACGCTGACGAGCAGGCCAGAGGCGGTCTGGCGCGGGGCCTGACCATGCCGCCCCAGGCGCCCGGCGGCATCGACTTCTCCCGCCTTGAGCTGCGCTATCTCGCCGATCCCGGATCGGACGGCGGTGGTCTGCGCTACGCGTTCAAAGCTCCCTTGACTGCATCGGGCAAGGGAAGCGGATCGACAGGGTTGGCCGGCGCCAGGGAGTCGTCCGAGGCCTTCTTCACCTGGCTGGAGTTGGAGCCGTCGACGTTCTGGGTCAACCTCAACCCCAATGAGCCCGACCGCATCGTCGACTCCCGGCTCGGCCGGACCGACGCGGGACGGGTATTGCTGCAGGCGGATCTGCTGCTGAAGAAGACGACCGGCACGTTCATCCACCCGGACACGAAACTCGGCGCGGAGTACTGGGGGTCGCTGTCGGGCGACTGCATGTCGTTCCGTACGTGGATCGTGCCGACGCCGGCGACGGTGCACGAGGCGGGGGATGAACTGCACATCCTCGACGCGCCGTTGGACGTGCAGATGGAGACGCAGTATCTGAAGTCGCGCGGCGGCAACGCGGCGGTGTCGTGCCCGGAGCAGTCGGCCTCGGTGCAGGAGCACAACGAGGCGGTGTTCCGGCGACTGATCCTGCCCAAGGTGGTCAAGGCGGTGAACACCGCCCCCGAGTACGCCGAGCTGCGGCGTGTGTATCTCAGCCGAGTCGCGGCCGAGTGGTACCGCAAACTGAGCGTTCGCAAGAAGACGGCGTACGGCGAGATGATCGACAAGGGTGACATCAGCGCGTACACCACGCAGAAGAAGTGGACGCCGCGCGACACCTTCGACCAGTACGTGCGCTCGTACACCAAGGGCGAGTTCAAGGTGACGCACCGCACCCGTAAGGGCAACACCGAATACACGAAGACATACATCTACGGGGGCGTCGACTTCACCTCCGTCCGCTACACCTCGATGTCGGCCGACCGGATGAAGGAGCGCTGGCCCACGCTGACCCGGGACGTGAGCCGGTCGCTGGCACAGCCAGTGACGGACACCGGACAGGGGCAGGTGTGGCTCGGCGGAGGCGCGCCGGCGGCGGACGCGGGTACGGAGGCCGACGCGGGTACGCCGGCGACGAGGCAGGCCGACGACTCGGACGGCGGGGGAGTGTCGGCAGGGGATGTCGCGTCCGGGGCGATCCGGTGGCTGCCGGCGGTAGCGCTGCTCGCCGTGTTCTTCGTGCTGCGGCAGAGGGTGCGCCGGCGTCGCGTCCGCTGACTCGGCTGCGGCGTGGGCCGCAGCACCGCCTCGGGCGCTCACTGGCCGCGCGGCGAAGCCGTGAATCCCGCCGAGCGCGAGCCCGGCAGCCAGGGCAGCGTGGTGGTTGGACCGCACACCGCCACCTCGATCAGGAGCAGTCCCGCGGTCCTGGTGACCTGCTCCAACCGCACATCCATCCCGGGAAACGGCACACCCTCGCTTGAGTAGACCCCCACGAAGGCCGCACGCCCCGGTGGGACGATCCTGCATTCCGCCCTTGACCTGGGGATTCCGGAACTGTGGACAGAGCCCCGATTTCGACCACAGGTACTCGATCCAGCGCGCCAGTCGGTTGCCGATGCGATCGACCGGGGCCGCCGGCCGCGAAGCCGTCGACGCCATCGACCACACCCTCCTCACCCTGACCGAGAAGCGAGCCGACCGAGGGGCCTGCTGCGACCATCGCGAGACCACATCCAGCAGCTCCGCGAAGCCCTCGGGCGGCTCCACTCCCCCACCCCGCACGGCTTCTGCCTCACCGCCGACGATCCGCAGACCGGCCGGGCGACCACATAACGACCGCCACGCCCCCGAACACACGAAAGGCCGCCCTCTCATGGATGAGAGAACGGCCTCCGACCTGCCATAAGCAGAGTCGGGACGACAGGATTTGAACCTGCGACCCCTTGACCCCCAGTCAAGTGCGCTACCAAGCTGCGCCACGTCCCGGTGCCCGTCTGACCTGGGGTTTCCCCGGGCCGAACGCGCATGAGAACAATACCGCACTTCGACCGGTGGTCACGAACCCGTTTCCACCCCTGAGCGCGCTTGACCTCGACCATTTCCCAGAGGAGTAGCCGCCCGGCTTCGGCGCGTACGACTCCCCGCCCGGCCATCACCCCGACCGGCTGCTGGTTCCGGGTCACCGAGATCGGCAGCGGCCGCTCGGACACGGGCTGCCGCCCACCGTGGGGACCTCGGGCTACGGCCGAAGGGGCCCACCGAGCCGGCCGGGACCTCGATGCCTCTACGCCGGCTTCACGGCGCCGCATCCGGGGCGGCCCCGAACCGTCGTCGCCCGCGTCGAGCCCAGGAACGCCCTCGCCTGGAAGACGAGGGATCTTGATCATGGACACCCTGCGCGACCGGCTCACCCCGACGACATCGGGACTACTGGACCAAGATCCACGGCTGGGTCTCGTGCCGCCCGAGATCAGCAGGGAGGGCTTCGACGGGGCGGAGCGCCGGCAGCCGGACCGGGTGATCAGCGCGGGGATCCGGGAGCGGCTAGCTCGCCGGCGCCTGCCCCAGCTCGGGGTGGGCGTCGACCAGCCTGCGGGGTGCGGCCTGGCGCCAGGAGTCGAGCAGGATCGCGTACAACTCCTCATCGTCCTCCACGGCCGCCAACCGCACCCGCAGCCAGGCGTAGTTGTCGTCGTGCCCGGCGCGTATGAAGAACTTCTCGGGCTCGGAGGCGATCAGACCTTCCCGGTCCTCCCCCCGCCGTTGCCGCACAGGGCTCTTCCGACCCATTGACCCCCTGTATAGCGGGAACCTACGCTGTGCGACGTATTCAGAAAGCGCTTTCTACATCACGGTCCGTCCACCAGCACCGGGAGCGCAATGAGTAGTCACAGAGCACGCGGCCGAAGAACCCTCTCCCCTCTGATCGTCGTCACGGCACTGCTGGCCCTCGTCCTCGGACTCGGGGTGGCCTCACCGCCTCGCGCCGAGGCGGCGGCGCCCTATCGCGTACTGGTCTTCTCCAAGGTCACGAACTTCTCCCACGACTCGATCCAGGCAGGAATCGACGCGGTCAAGAAGCTGGGCAGCGAGAACGGCTTCGAGGTCGAGGCCACCGACGATGCCGCGGCGTTCACCGACGCCAATCTCGGCCGCTTCCAGGCGATCGTCTTCAACAACACCAACTCCACTCCGGAGTCGGGCGACCTCCTCGACGCCGGACAGCGGGCCGCGCTCCAGAAGTACATCCGCGGCGGCGGTGGCTGGGTCGGTCTGCACTCCGCCTCCGCCAGCGAGCGCGACTGGCCCTGGTACGAGGGCCTGGTAGGCGCGATCTTCGACAAGCACCCCGCCGTACAGACCGGCCGGATCAAGGTGCTCGACCGGACCCATCCCTCGACCAAGGGACTTCCCGAGCTCTGGGAGCGTACGGAGGAGTGGTACAACTGGCGCACCAATCCGACCGGGAAGGTGCACACGCTCGCGCAGATCAAGGTGCGCGACGGCATCACCGGACTCGACGAGGGTGTCGACCACCCGTGGTCCTGGTGCCAGAACTACGATGGCGGACGCTCGTGGTTCACCGCGGGCGGACACGCCAAGTCCGCTTTCCAGGAAGCGGGTTTCCTCAAGCATCTGCTCGGTGGGATCCAGTGGGCCGCGGGCGACAGGCCCGGTGACTGCACCGCCACCAAGACCGGCGCCTTCCAGCGCACTCCGCTGGCCACGAGCGATCTCGCCGACCCCTTCGAGCTGGCTGTCGCGCCCGATCGCCGCGTCTTCTTCATCCAGCGCACCGGCAAGGTCAAGGTGATCGACCAGCAGACGATGAAGGTCACCACCGCACTGGACTTCGCGTACTCGCCGGAGATGACGAGCCAGTCGGACGGACTCCTCGGTCTCGCGCTCGATCCGGACTTCGGCAAGAACAACCGGCTCTATCTGCTGAACTCCGACAAGACCGAGAAGCGGCTCAATCTCTCGCGGTTCACGGTGACCGGCAACACCATCGACCCCGCTTCCGAGAAACGGCTGCTCACCATTCCCACCTGGCGTGGTGAGGGTCGAGCCAACTCCCATATGGCCGGCTCGATCGCGTTCGACAAGAGTGGCAATCTGTATGTCGCGACCGGCGACAACACCGACCCGTTCGCATCCGAGGGCTTCAATCCGATCGACGAGGGTGCCGGACGCCGCGCCTGGGACGCCCAGGGCACCGCGGGCAACACCAATGATCTGCGCGGGAAGATCCTGCGGATCAAGCCGAACGACGACGGTACGTACGCCGTTCCCGAGGGCAATCTCTTCGCGCCCGGCACCGCGAAGACGCGTGCCGAGATCTACGCCATGGGGATGCGCAATCCGTTCCGGATCACGACCGATCCGCTGAGCGGAGCGCTGCTGGTCGCGGACTACGGCCCCGATGCCCGCGCGGCCGAGCCGGACCGCGGGCCCGAGGGCACGGTCGAGTACACCCGGATCACCAAGGCGGGCAACTTCGGCTGGCCGTACTGCATCGGCAACAACACCCCGTTCAACGATTACAACTTCACCACCAAGACCTCCGGCCCGAAGTTCGACTGCGCGAAGCTGGTCAACGACTCGCCCAACAACACGGGCCTGACGGATCTGCCGCCCGCTCAGCCGGCCACGGTCTGGTACGCATACTCGGCATCGACGGAGTTCCCGGAGATCGGCACCGGTGGCGGCGGGCCGATGAGCGGTCCCGTCTACGACTACGACCCGGCGAACACGTACCGCACCAAGTTCCCCGAGTACTTCGAGGGGAAGTGGCTGAACTACGAGCTGACCCGCAAGTGGTTCAAGGCCTTCTCCATCCAGCAGCACGACCAGACCTTCACCGACCCGCGTTTCGCGCCGGCGAAGGCGGGCGACCTGCAATCGATCAACTCCGTCTTCGACGACATGGCGTGGAACCAGCCCTTCGACGCCGACTTCGGACCCGACGGGGCGCTGTACGTCATCGACTTCGGGCTCGGCAGCGGTACGGGCCGGGGCGGCAGCAACGAGGGCTCTGGCATCTACCGCATCGACTACGTCGGCGACGGCCGGCTGCCCGATGCCAAGGTCAGCGCCGCTCCCGACACCGGCTCGGTGCCGCTGACCGTGAAGTTCTCCAGTGCGGGCTCCGGGCTGCCGGCCGGTGAACCGGTGACCTACGCCTGGGACTTCGACGGAAACGGCACCGCCGACTCGACGGAGGCGAACCCCACGCATGTCTACCGGACCAAGGGACGCTTCACCGCCCGGCTCACGGTCACCGGTCCCGGAGATCTGACGGCGCTCGCCGTCACGGACATCACTGTCGGCAACACCCGGCCCGTGGTGACCATCCAACAGCCCCCGAACGGAGGGATGTTCAGCTTCGGCGACACCATCCCCTTCACCGTGAAGGTCAAGGACAAGGAGGACGGGCGGATCGACTGCTCGCGGGTGGTCGTCCAGTCGCAGCTCGGCCATGACAGCCATCTTCATCCGCTGGACAACTACACCGGCTGCGCGGGCGAGATCGCGACGGACGCGGGCGAGAGTCATGGTCCCGGCCAGAATCTGTACTACGGGATCACCGCACAGTACGAGGACAAAGGGGCTCCGGGGGTGCCCGCGCTCACCGGCTCCACCTCGCTGACGCTGCGTACGACGTTCCGTGAGGCCGAGCACTTCACCACCACCGGCGGCGCGCACGCCGGGGCGGTGGTGGCGAGCCGCGCCGACGCCTCGGGCGGCAGGCGGCTGACCGAGATCGAGGACAGCGACTGGATCGGTTTCGACCCCGTGAACCTCAAGGGGATCGACTCGGTGACGGTCGGCGCGGCCTCCGGCGGACTCGGCGGAGACATCGAGTTCCGCGCCGGATCGCCGACAGGTCCGCTGCTGGGCAAGGTGACCGTCCCGAACACCGGGGGCTGGGGCAATGTCGTCTCGCCCACCACGACGCTCAGCAACCCGGGCGGCACCGTGAAGCTGTACGCGGTCTTCAGCAACCCGCAGTGGTCGGCGGAGAAGCCCGATCTCTTCGCCCTGGACTGGCTGCACTTCAACGGCCGAGGTGTCGAGAAGCATCCGGGAACCAGGCTCGCGCTGACGGCGACGCCGACGACCGGGACCGCGCCGCTGGCCGTGCAGCTCGCGAGCAGGGTCAGGCCACTGCCCGGCCGCACCGTCGCCTCGTACCACTGGGAATTCGGCGACAACACCAAGGCGACGGCCCCCGAGGGAGCGACGGCGACGCACAGCTATGCCCGCCCCGGTGCGTACACCGCGCATCTGACCGTCACCGACGACAAAGGCGACACCACTGCCAACTACGTTCAGATCAACGTGAGTTGAGAGGAGAGCAGCCATGGCAGACACGGCAGACACGGCAGACACGAACGGCGACACAAGACGTGCGTTCCTCGGTACGGCCCTGGGCGTCGCCGCCGCGGCGGCGACGGGATCGACCGCGTACGCCGCCGAGACCGCCCGCTGCCGGCGACGCATCCCGCCGTCCGGCATCGGTATGCACCTGTACACAATGCGCTCGACCCTGGCGAAGGACTTCAAGGGCACGCTGGCCCGGCTCGCCGCGATGGGGTACGCGACCGTCGGGGTCAGCGGCCGGCACGGCAACACCGCGGCGGCGATCCGGGGCATGCTCGATGAGACCCGTCTCAAGGCGGTGCTCGAGCACGTCGGCTACGACATCGTCAGCGGCGGCGGTCTGCCGCAGACGCTCGAGGACATCCACACCCTCGGCGCGAGGTGGATCGTGGTGCCGAGCCTGCCGGGGTCCATGCACAACCCGGCCGGATTCCGGGAGGCGGCACGGCAGTTCAACAAGGCCGGGCTCGCCGCCCGCGAGTCCGGCCTCGGTCCGCTGCTCTTCCACAATCACGGCCTGGACCACCAGGTGGTCGAGGGCGAGAACCTGTACGAGATCCTGCTCAAGGAGACCGACCCGGATCTGGTGGCCTTCGAGCTCGATCTCTACTGGGCGTCGAAGGGCGGGGCCGACCCGAGATCGCTCTTCGTGCAACACCGGCGCCGCTTCCCCGCGCTGCATGTCAAGGACATGGCTCCGAACGGCGGCTTCGCCGATGTCGGCTCCGGCATCCTCGACTTCCCGTCGATGTTCGACACGGCTCGCAGCGGTGGTGTGAAGCAGTGGCTGGTCGAACACGACTCGCCGGCCGATCCGTTCGCGAGCGCGCTGAACAGCTACACGTATCTGGCGAAGCTCAGGTACTGACGGCGTCCCGAACTGGGGCTCCGCACCGGACCCGCGCCTCAATCGCCGGCGAGGCCGGATTCCGGGGCTGCGCGCCGGACCCCGCTGCTCAATCGCCGGAGGCGCTGAGCTTTCAACGCCGACGAGGCTGGATTTCCGCCCGCCAGGGCGGAAATCCAAGCCCGTCCGGCGATTGAGGACACTCCCCCTACGCCCTGACGGCGTGGGGCCCCTGAAGGGCGTACGGGGTCTGGGGCTTGCCCCCCACGCGGCGGAGCCACACATCGGCACAGCGGGAAGGGGCGGGGAGGGGACAGCCCCGCCGGGCATCGGCCAGGGCTGGCTTGAGAAGTCCCGCCCTAGTCCTGCGCGGACGCCGCGCCGAGCAGACCCCGGATATGGCTGGTGGCCGCGCGGAACTCCGGCCGCCCCATCGTCTCGGTGTAGTCGCGCTCGGCCGGCAGTCCCACGTCGATGATCTCGGTGACGGTGCCGGGTCGCGGGCTCATCACCACCACCCGGTCGGCGAGATAGCACGCCTCGGAGATGGAGTGGGTGACCAGCAGCACGGTGGTGCCGGTCTCCCGCCAGATGCGGTTGAGCTCCCTGTTCATCTGCTCACGGGTGAGCGCGTCGAGCGCGCCGAACGGCTCGTCCATCAGCAGCACCGGCGGCTCGTGCAGCAGCGCGCGGCACAGCGCCACCCGCTGCTGCATTCCGCCGGAGAGCTCATGCGGATAGGCGTCCTCGAAGCCGCCGAGCCCGGTCATCGCGATCAGTTCGTCCGCGCGCCTGCGAGCCATGCCGCCCGGCATCTTCCGCATCTCCGCCTGCAGAAGGATGTTGCGCCGCGCGGACCGCCACTCCAGCAGAGCCGCGCGCTGGAATACGTATCCGATGTCGTGCCGCGGCCCCCGCACCCGCTCGCCGTTCAGCCGGGCGTCGCCCGCCGACGGCTTCAGCAAACCGGCGACCAGCTTGAGCAGCGTCGACTTGCCGCAGCCCGACGGGCCGACGATGGCAACGAACTCGCCCATGGCGACATCGAGGGAGACCCCGCTGAGCGCGGTGACATCCCGGTTCTTGGTACGGAATCGTACGGCGACGTCCTCAAGGCCGACCGCCGCCGTGGGCTCCTGGCTCTCCTTGGTGATCACCACCGGCTCCCGCACCGTCGAGTCTCCGGCCATCGTCATCCCTTCAGTGCGGTGGCGCTGTCCCAGTACTCCGCCACGGACTTGGGGCTCTTGACGAGACCCGCCTCGGCGAACACGTCGATGGTCTGCTGCCAGTCGGCGTCGGTGTTGATTCCGGGGGCCTTGCCCTGCGTCGCCCGGGTGTGCAGCAGCGTCACGGTGGTCTTGAACTGCTCGGACAGGACTTCCTTGGGCGGGAGTTGCTGGCTCGCGCCCTGCATCGCGGCGACGGCGGGGACCGGCGCCTTCTCGGCGGCGGCGAAGGACTCGCTGACCGCCTTCACCATGCGCGCCGCGACATCCTTCTTGGCGGTGAGGAACCGCTGACCGGTGATGAGACCGTTGGAGTAGAAGTTGAGTCCGTTCTCCGAGAAGCGCAGATACGCCACCTGCTTCTTGGCCTTGTTCTGCATGGTCGGTCCCTGGTCGCTGGCGTATCCGAGCAGCCCGTCCGTCTTGCCGGAGATCACCGCGGCGATCTTGCCCGCCGGGTCGGTGTTCTGGACCTTGACGTCCGATTCCTTGAGCTTGTTCTTCTTCAGGAAGATCGGGAAGGTCTTGGAGAGTGCGTCGCCCGCGGTACCCGCGATGGTCCTGCCCTTCAGGTCGGCGGGCGTCTTGATGCCCTTCGACTCGAAGAACTGCACGGACGAGGGTGTGGTCTGCAGAAAGACGCCGAGGCTCTTCACCTTGACGCCGGAGTCGACGCCGGAGAGCACGGCGGGCGTGTCGGCCCAGCCGAAGTCGGTCTGACCGGCGCCTGTCGCCTGGACCGTCTTCTGGGAGCCCTGTCCCGCCCGGATGTTGAGATCGATGCCGTACTTCTCGAATATCTTCTGCTGCTTGCCGTAGTAGAACGGCGCATGCTCGCCGTACGGATACCAGTTGAGCGTCAGCGTCACCTTGTCGAGCTTCTTGCCGGAGTCGCTGATGGTCTTGTCCGAGCCGTCCTCACCACAGGCCGTGGCGACCAGGAGCAGCGGAACGAGGCCGATCATCAGTCTGCGCGCAGTCATGGCTGGCCCTTCTCGTCGGCGTGGGTCGTGCCGGGCTAGTAGGTGGTGGTGACGCTTCCGTCCCGGCGGCCTGCGTGCCACGGAAGGAGGAGCTTCTCGGCGATCTCGACGAGGACGAAGAGGACCACGCCGATCAGTGACATCACGAGCAGTCCCGCGAAGAGCATCGGGGTGTCGAGGTTTCCGTTGGCCTGGAGGATCACATAGCCGAGTCCTTCGTTCGCGCCGACGAACTCACCGACGACGGCGCCGGTCACGGCGAGCGTGACGGCGACCTTGAGGCCGGAGAAGAGGTGCGGCAGCGAGGCCGGGAAGCGGATCTTGACGAAGGTCTGCCAAGGGCGCGCGCCCATCGTCGACGACAGTTGGAGCATCTCCGGATCGACCGCCTTGAGTCCGGTCACCATGGAGATCACGACCGGGAAGAAGGCGATGAGGACGGCGATGAGGATCTTCGGCGCGATCCCGAAGCCGAGCCAGACGACGAACAGCGGCGCGATGGCGATCTTGGGCACGACCTGGGCGAAGAGCAGGATCGGGTAGAGAGTCTTCTCGACGGTGGACGAGTAGACCATGATCACTGCTGCGAGCACGCCGACACCGACGGCGATCGCAAAGCCCAGCAGCGTCTCGTAGGTGGTCACCCAGCTGTGCTGCCAGATGTAGTCGGTCTTCCCGGTCAGCACGTCGAGCGTCGCGCCGGGTGAGGGGACGAGATAGGGCTCGACCAGTTCGGCCGCGGCGATCACCCACCACGCACCGAAGCAGACCAGCAGCAGCGCGACGGGCCGCCAGCTCTGCTCGAGTGCACGGACGGCCCGCTCCCCCGCTCCCGGCTTGTTCCGCTGAGCAACTCCCGCCACTTTTACGGGTGCTGCCTCGGTGGCGCTCTGGCTCACGGTCAACTCCTCTGGGTTCCGGAGCGGTTAAGAGGCGCTGTCTGGGCTGTACGGTCTGGAAAACGCTTTCAGAAAGCGCTTTCTGATAAGGTGTCGCCACGCTAATGACTGCCCGTACGCACGGTCAATAGGTCGTCCCGAAGTTTCGGGGGGTGCAGTGAGTGAACGGCACGCAACACCTGTCCATGTGACGCTGGACGTCGTCGCGCGCAGAGCCGGCGTTTCGCTGGCCACCGCATCGCGGGCCCTCAACGGCACCACCCGGGTCCGGGAGGATCTGCGCCGGCGCGTACGCGCGGCCGCCGATCTGCTCGGCTACATTCCCAATGCCCATGCCCAGGCGCTCGCCAGCGCCTCCAACAACACCGTGGGCCTCGTCTGCCACGACGTCGGCGACCCGTACTTCGCCGCCATCGCGGGCGGTGTGATGCCGGCGGCAGCGGAGCAGGACCTCCTCGTCATGCTCGCCAGTACCTTCCGCGAACCGGCGCGGGAGATCGCGTACGTCTCCACGCTGCGCGCCCAGCGCGCTCGCGCCATCCTGCTGATCGGCTCGGGCTTCCAGGACCGGGAGTGGGAGCGGGCGCTGGCGGCGGAGCTGGAACCGTATGTCCGCGCGGGCGGCCGCGTCGCGGTCGTCAGCAGGCACCGCAGCCTGCGGGTGGACGCCGTCCTGCCCGAGAACCGGGCCGGGGCTGCAGCGCTGGCGCGCGCGCTGCTGCAGCTGGGACACCGGGAGTTCGCGGTGCTGAGCGGCCCGCCCGCGCTGACCACCGTCTCCGACCGGCTGGCCGGGTTCCGGGAGGGTCTCGCGGAGGCGGGGATCGCGCTCGCGCCGGAGCGGGTCGTACTCGGTGCCTTCACCCGCGACGGCGGGTACGCGGCGGCCCGCGAACTCCTCGCCCGCTCCACCCGGCCCACCTGTGTCTTCGCCGTCACCGATGTGATGGCCGTGGGGGCGCTGGCGGCATTCCGGGAGGAGGGCGTACGGGTACCCGGGGACGTCTCCCTCGCGGGCTTCGACGACATCCCTCTCGTACGAGAACTGTCCCCGCCGCTCACCACCGTCGCGCTGCCGCTCACCGCCATGGGCCAGGAGGTCATGGCCCTCGCCCTGCGCGAACCGCGCGGTCCGCGGTCGCGGGTGCTGCGGGTCGGCGGCGAGGTCGTCCTGCGCGCGAGCGTCGCACCGCCACCGCCCACACCCGACTCCCTTACGGAGAGGACCCGTTGATGGCCCCGCACACGGCTCCGCAGACGGCCACGCACCCGGCCCCACAGGCGGCGCCGACGTTGAACCCGTCGGCGAAGATCGAGCGCGTCGAGACCTTCGCCGTCGCGCTGCCCACCCGCCGCTCCTTCGGCGTATCGGGCGGCGCGGTCGCTGTCGCCGGGCAGCCGTCCCTGCGGGTACTGGTGAAGGTGAGCGCCGACGGGGTGCACGGCTGGGGCGAGGCGACGCCGATCCCCGCCTGGACCTACGAGACCGCCGAATCCATCGTCACCACCGTCGACCGCTATCTCGCGCCGGCGATCGTCGGCAGGCCCGCCTGGAACCTGGACGCGGTGGACAGCGCCTTCGACCGGGCCGTCAACCGCGGCTTCACCATCGGCGCGCCTCTCGCCAAGAGCGCGGTGGATGTGGCCCTGCACGATCTGCTGGGACGGGCCGCAGGGGTGCCGCTGGGCATGCTCTGGGGGCAGCGCAGGTCCGAGACGATCGAGCTGGGCTGGATCGTCTCGGGACAGTCGCCGGCCGAGGCCGGCGACAGTGTGGCGGAGGGCTCGGACGCCGGGTACCGGGCGTTCAAGGTCAAGATCGGGCTGCATGACGAGGACACCGACGCGGCAGTGGTGGCCGCGGTGCGGGCGCACGCGCCGACTGCGCCGGTCTGGGTGGACGCCAACCAGGCGTACACCGTGGACGCTGCACTGCGTATGGCGCGGCGGCTGGACGCCATCGGGATCAGCGCCTTCGAGCAGCCGCTGCCGGCCAATGACATCGCGGGTCTGCGGCGGCTGCGTGAGCACTCCCCGGTGCCGGTGGCGCTCGACGAGAGCCTGCGGCACCCCACCGATCTTGCGACGTTCGTCCGGCTGGAGGCGGTGGATGTGGCGATCGCCAAGGTGCAGCGCAGTGGCGGTCTCACGCTGTCACGGCGGCTGTGCTCGCTCGCGGAGGACTGCGGGGTGCGGCTGATGGGTTCGGGGCTCACCGACTCGGATCTGGGACTTGCCGCGTCGCTGCACCTCTTCGCTGCATACGGGATCGACACTCCGGTCGATCTCAACGGCCGTCAGTTCATCGACTCCCCGTACGCGACTGCGACGGTGCGGGTGGAGAAGGGAGTGGCTCAGGTGCCGGATTCACCGGGGCTGGGGGTCGAGGTGGACGAGTCGGTGGTGCGTGAGCTGGCCGTCGACGTACTGGAGCACCGGGCGTGACAGCGCCCGGCTGTTGTACGCGCCGGGGCGCGCGCCGCTGGCACCCCCGCGCGCTCCGAGCGCCGGATGTGCACCTCCGACCGCCGGTCCCCCGCCGGTCTGCCGGGCCGGAGTGCGTTCATTTCGGTCCAGGTCTGGCGCCGTATCGGTTCTGCTGGTGTTCCTTGATGTCACTGCTGCGCATGTCTGAGGAGGCTCTTTGTCCCTCAGTGCCATATGCCCACGAAACCTTTGCCGTTGGCATGTGGCAGAGAGACGCACAGGGGGAATGCCGTACGGCAGGACCGGACGGGCCCGTACCACACGGAACACAGCCTTAATCAAACGTCAACGGTCCCCGTTTTGGACAGAGTTGGCGTCGATCTTGTGCCACCCTGAAACGATCAACACCATGATGTGGTCGGCCTGTTCGGGACGAGACCACTGCCGATGCACCACCTGCTCGAACAACCGCCCGAGCAGGCGTTTAGCAGAGGAAGGCTCGCGATGGACGGTTACTTCGCCGGTCGACTGCATCATCAACTACGTGATCATGTGCGTGACTTCGCAGAGAAGGAGATACGTCCGCGGATCCCCGCGATGGAGGCATCCCGTGCCGTCCACCACGAACTGTCCCGGCTCGTCGCCCGGCAGGGCTGGCTCGGCGCCACGATCGGCAAGGAGCACGGCGGGATGGGGATGGGGCACCTCGCCAAGACCATCATCATCGAGGAGCTGTCCCGGGTCAGCGGCGCGATGGGTGCGATGGTGCAGGCCTCCCAGCTGGGCGTTGCCAAGATTGTCCACTTCGGCAGCGCCGAGCAGAAGAAGACCTGGCTCCCCTCCATCGCCGCCGGCGACTGCCTCCCGACGATAGCGGTCACCGAACCCGAGTCGGGCGGCCATGTACTGGGCATGAGTGCCACCGCCGTACGGGACGGCGACGACTACCTTCTCAATGGCCGAAAGGTGTTTGTCGGCAACAGCCATATCGGCGATCTGCACGGTGTGGTGGTCAGGACCGCACCCGGGTCCAGGGGCTTGACCGCCTTCCTGGTGGAGTCGGGCCGGCCGGGCTGCAGCATCGGTGAGCAGCAGCCGACCATGGGCCTGCACGGCTTCAGCTTCGGCGAGCTGCACTTCGACAACTGCCGTGTTCCCGCGCCGAACCGGCTCGGCGAGGAGGGCGACGGACTGGCCGTGGCGTACTCCTCCAGCATGCTCTACGGACGCGCCAACCTCACCGCCGTATCGCTCGGCATCCACCAGGCGATCCTGGAGGAGACCACGAGGTTCTGCTCGGATCGGCAGCGCTACGGCAAGCCGCTCCATGAACTGCCGTCCATCAAGCTGAAGTTGGGGACGCTGCAGTCCCGGCTGATGACCTCCAGGCTCGCCGCGTACCACGCCGTGCATCTGCTCGACGAGGGGCTGCCGTGCGATGCGGAGCTGATGAACGCCAAGCTGGTCAATGTCGAGTCGGCGATCGACTCCGCGCGCAACGCCATGGAGATCCATGCCGCGGCAGGGCTCTTCACCGACCGCCCCATCGAGCGGTATCTGCGGGACGCACTCCATATGTTCGCCCCGGCCGGCACGTCTGACGTACAGCTGCTGCGTCTGGCGGAGGTGGCGCTGGGCACGACGAAGGGCCAGTGGTCGCAGAGACTGTCCGACGTGGTCCGGCTGGAAGCCGCCGTCTGACCCGGCCCGCCGCGCATGACGTCCCCGGGAGCACACGAGGCAGCCCGGGGACGTCACTTCACAAGGATCAGAGGGACTTCAGATGCCGCCGTCCTCACGCCGGTGGATCTGGTCGATCAGTTCCGCGGCCAGCGACTTGATGGTCTCGAGCCCCGCCCGGCCCCAGGGCCGCGGCTCGGTGGCGACAACACAGATCGTGCCCAGCGCGATCCCCGTACGGTCGATCAGCGGCGCACCGAGATAGGAACGGATGCCGATCTCGTCCACGACCGGGTTCCCGGCGAAGCGCGGATAGTCGCAGACGTCCTCCAGGACCAGCGCCTTGCGCCGTACGACCACATGCGGGCAGTAGCCGTGGTCTCGCGCCATGAACCGGCTGACATCACCGCCGCCCGCCGCGGCTGTCGCACCCAGGTCGGTTCCGGAGTGTGTACCGGCCGGGGTGTGCAGTCCGGCGAAGAACTGCCGGTTCTCGTCGATGAAGTTGACCATGGAGTACGGCGCGCCGGTCACCTCGGCGAGCTTGTGCGCGAATTCGTCGAAGGCCGGGTCCGGCCGGTCCCCGAAACCCAGCTGACGCAGCCGCCTTACGCGGACGGGCGCTTCGCGGTCGACGGGAGTGAGCAGCAGATGGCCGGTCGGGTCGTACGTCATGTCGGTGCTCCGTAGCTCGGTGCCGGGGCCGGCACCGCGGTGGTGGTGAGCAGATGCTGGACGAGGGTGACCAGGGTCCCTATCCCCGAGCCGGCGATCCGCGCGTCGCACAGCACGACCGGCACCTCCGGCTTGAGGTCGATCGCGGCCCGTACTTCTTCCGGGTCATAGCGGTAGGCACCGTCGAACTCATTGACGGCGACGACGAATCCGATGCCGCGCCGCTCGAAGAAGTCCACCGCGGAGAAGGAGTTCTCGAGGCGGCGCGTGTCGGCGAGGATGACCGCGCCGAGCGCGCCTTCGGAGAGCTCGTCCCACATGAACCAGAAGCGCTCCTGGCCGGGCGTTCCGAAGAGATAGAGCACATGACTTCGGTCCAGGGTGATCCGGCCGAAGTCCATGGCGACGGTTGTGGTGGTCTTGGACTCGATGCCGTCCAGGCTGTCGGTCGCCACGCTGACCTGGGTCAGCAGCTCCTCCGTATTGAGTGGTTCGATCTCACTGACCGCTCCCACGAAGGTCGTCTTGCCGACCCCGAATCCGCCCGCGACGAGGATCTTCAGCGCGGCGGGAAAGGGATCGGCAAGCTCAGAGTCGTCGTCGTAGGCCATCCAGCACCGCCTCCAGCAAAGATCGGTCGGTGGGTGAGTCGTGGCAGCGGGGCGCCCGCGCTGTGACGGCCCCGCAGTCCACGAGATCGGAGAGCAGCACCTTGGTGACCACAGCCGGGAGCCTGAGGTGCGCCGAGATCTCGGCGACCGAGGTCGGCCCGTCGCACAGCCCGAGCGCCAGGGCGTGCTCGGGGCCGAGATGCGTCTGCGGCACACTTCCGGTGGCCATCACCAGGGAGAGCAGATCCAGCGCGGCCGTGGGACGGGTGCGGCCGCCGCTCACCGTGTACGGACGGATGAGCCGGCCGGCCGCGTCGTCGAGCAACGGCCCGTCCTTGGGGGCCGGCACGTTCACTGCCCCGCAGCGCTCGGCGCCCCCGCCGACTGTCTGGCCGGGGTGGTCAGGTACGGCCGTACGCTCTTGACCAGCATCGCCATCTCGTATCCGAGGACCGCGGCATCCGCCTCACGCCCGGCGAGCACGGCGAGGCAGGTGCCGGAGCCGGCGGTGGAGACGAACAGCAGCGTGGAGTCGAGCTCCACGACCACTTGGCGTACCTCGCCACCGTCACCGAAACGCGCTCCGGCGCTGCGGCCCAATGAGTAGAGGCCGGAGGCGAGTGCCGCCATATGGTCGGCGCTGTCGGCGTCCAGGCCGTGCACCGATTTCACCAGCCCGTCGGAGGAGAGCAGCACCGCATTGCGTGTGTACGGCACACGCTGGACCAGGCCGCTGAGCAGCCAGTCGAGGTCCGAGACATGTCCGTTCGGCACATCGCTCACCATGGTGCATCTACTCCTTGGGGGTGTTGTCGTGGCGCAGCGGGGCGGGCTGTGGGGCGGGGTCCGCGACGGACTGGGACTCGGCCAGGCCGATGCCGCGTTGGAAGGCCGCCATCAGGCCCGGGTCGTGGAGGGTGTTCTCGTCGTCCTTGCGGGGCGACGGGGCGTCCCTGAGCTGGGGGACGAGGTGTTCCTGGCTGCGGCGCTTGGGCAGTTGGGGGCGGCCCATGGGGCTGGGCACCGTTCCGTCGGAGGGCGGTGCTGCCGTGGTGTGGACGGACTGCTCGGCGGACGAGGTCTCCGCGGGAGCCGAGTGGTTGACGCCGGGGCGGGCGGCGGCCGGGTTGGGACGGTCGCTCTGGTCTCCGCGTAGGGGGAGGCCTGCGCCGAAGGTGGCGTGCACCGGTGCGCGCTGCGGCTGTTGAAGCTGCGGCTGTGATTCCAGTTGCGGTTGCGGTTGCGGTTGATGCTGGGGTTGGGGTTGGTGAAAGGCCGGTGGCTGGTGCGGCATTGAGTGAAGCTGCTGCGGGATCAGGGGTGGGGTCGAGGGCAGGGCCCCGGCCGCCTGAGCCGCGTCGGGCTGGGCCGTGGGGCGGTCTGCGGTCTCGCGCCCCGCGGCGGCCTCGGCCGGCGAGAGTCCATCGGGCTCGGCACCGAGGAGTCCCTGCGGCAGTACGAGAACGGCCTGGACGCCGCCGTAGATATTGGACTGGAGCCGTACCGCGATGCCGTGTCTGCGGGCGAGCGCGGAAACCACGAAGAGGCCGATCCGCCCGTCCTGCAGCATATGGGCGACATTCACCTGGTCGGGGTCGGCGAGCAGGGCGTTCATCTTGTTCTGTTCGACGGCGGGCATACCGAGGCCACGGTCCTCGACCTCGACGGCGAGTCCGGCCGTGACGTGCTGGGCGCGCATCAGCACCTGAGTGTGCGGGGCGGAGAACAGCGTGGCGTTCTCGACCAGTTCGGCCAGCAGATGGATCACGTCGGCGACCGCGTGGCCGCGCAGGGTGCCGTCGATCGGCGGTACCAGTTTGACCCTCGGGTACTGCTCCACCTCTGCGATCGCGGACCGGAGCACCTCGGTCATGGTGACCGGGTTGGACCATTGCCGACGGGAAATGGCACCGCCGAGGACAGCGAGGTTCTCGGCGTGCCTGCGGATGCGGGTGGCCAGGTGGTCCACATGGAAGAGGCCCTTGAGCAGCTCGGGATCCTCGACCTCGTTCTCCAGCTCGTCGAGCAGCTGGATCTCGCGGTGGACCAGGGACTGGAGCCGACGGGCCAGATTGACGAAGACTTCGACCTTCTGTTCGTTGCCGACGCTGCTCGAGAGCCGGGACGCCTGCACCACCGCCGCCACAGCGGCCTCGTGGGAACGGCTCAACTCCTGTGTCAGCAGATCGAATTCGTCTCCGCCCGGTGGTGCGGGCTGCGGTGTCCTTCGGGCGGGCGGGCCTTCGCCCCGTCTGAGCTGATCGATCACCGTGCGCAGCTCGGTCTGTCCGCGCGCGGTGGACTGGCGCAACGCGGCGCAGCGGTCGTGCACGGATTTGGCCATGCGGTCCGCGCCCATCGCCGCCGCCGCCACGGAGGCGACGGCCAGCACAGCGGAACCGGTGAGCACGGCCCACAGGTTCGCGGAAGGCTGGGCAGCGGAGGAGCGGATCGCGAAGATCACCGCGGCCGCGCCGATGAGCGCGGTGCCGACCGCGGGCAGGACTGCGGTGCGCAGGAGTTGAGGGCGTATACGGGCTTCCGGTGACGACGGCACGGAATGCGGCCTCCCTGCCGAGGACAGGGAGCGGGCGCCTGGCCGGCCGTGGCGCCCGCCCTCACGGCGGTCCGGCCGCGCGGTGGGTGCGCGTAGTTGAGACATCAGCGTCCTTGGTACGTGGGGCCCCAGGAATCGGCGTACTGCAAGTGGTCAGCTTCGGCTCCCGGCGGGCTCGTCATGCACAACATGAGCCCACCGCTGATCACCGGCAACACACGGTAGTCGCCAAGCGCGCACGTGCGGCGAGCAGTTGACAAACTTGCCCGCCATTCGTCCCGCTCTGGTATGAGGCCTCGTACGCCAGCCCGAAAACGCCGGCTTGACCCCCTACCGCCGCGACGGCGGCGAAGGGGGTCCCGGATGCCGCAGGGTCACGCGTTGCGGATCGGATGCCGCAGGGTCACGCGCTACGGATCAGGCGCCGCACAGGCAGGCGCCGCAGGGTCACGCGCTACTCATCAGGCGCTCGGTGCCACCTCGGCGCTGCTCGTATCGACCGACGCGGTCCACCCCGTGGCGGGCGCCGTCGCCACCGCGCGCCACCACGGCTCGGACGGAATGCCCTCGGCGGTCGGCTCGAACGGCTCGCCGGGCCGCGGCAGCGCGATGCGCGCACCTTCCGCGGCTGCTGCCGCGACCGTGCCCTCGCCGGGCTCGGCCCACGGGTGCGGCGCGAGATTGAACGTCCCCCAGTGGATCGGCAGCATCGCGCCGGACGGCTTCCCGCCCTGCAGATCGAGATGAGCGCGGACACCTTCGGCGGGCGTCATATGGATGTCGGGCCAGTATTCGCTGTACGCACCGATCTGGATCATGGTGGCATCGAACGGGCCGTGCTCCGCGCCGATGTCCTTGAAGCCGGGGAAGTAACCGGTGTCCCCGCTGTGGTAGATCCGGTGCTCGGGGCCCGCGACGGCCCATGACGCCCAGAGGGTGTGCTGCTGATTACGCAGACCGCGCCCGCAGAAGTGGCGCGCGGGCGTGGCGGTCAGCCGGAGGCCGGCCACCTCGGTCGACTCGTTCCAGTCCAGCTCGCGCAGCCGGTCGGCGGGCACGCCCCAGTGCTCCAGGTGTGCGCCGACGCCGAGCGGCACCGCGAAGACCGTGTCCGTGGAGGCCAGGGCACGGATGGTGGGCAGATCGAGGTGGTCGTAGTGGTCGTGGGAGATCACGACGACGTCCACCGGGCCGAGGACGGCGAGCGGTACGGGCACGGGGTGCAGCCGCTTGGGGCCTGCGAAGGGGAAGGGGGAGCAGCGCTCGCCCCAGACCGGGTCGAAGAGCACCCGCCGGCCGTCGATCTCGGCGAGAACGCTCGAATGCCCCATCCAGGTGAGCCGCAGCCCCGAGGCCGGAGGCTTCGCGATATCGGCGAGCGTGGTGGCATGGATGGGCACGAGCCCGACCGGGGACCGGTGCGCCCGAGCTTCCTTCCGGAAGTAGATCTTCGCGAATTCGATCATGGAGCCGCCGGACGGTCTGGTCCTGGCCCCCACAGGGTTCTGGAAGGAGCCGTCCGCGAAGTTCGGCGAGCGGCGGATCCGCTCCCACCGCTCTCCGGCCGGGTCGGCGCCGAATGCGGCGGGTCGCAGCGAGCGCAGCCGGGAGCTCAGCGGGTGGGGGGAACCAGTGCCGGTCACGGCACCTCCTGATGTCGGTGTCTTTTCATTATGAGCGGGGGGTACGAAGGGACGGGAACGGGCCCGTTACGGGACTCGGCGTCACCGGTTTCCCGGGACTTGACGTCGCTGTCCCGGCCCGGCCATCGCCGGTTTCGCGGCCGGGGCCGGAGCGCGGGCGGCATGACCGACTCAGCCGCGCGGCTGGCCGTAGGCCCGTTCGATGCGCAGCCGCAGCACCAGGCGCTTGTCGCGGACCATCGAACGCCGGTAGTCGTCCCAGTCCTGGTGTTCACCCACGACGTCCCGGTAGAGGGTGATCAGCTCTTCGACGGTGGCGTCGTGCGGGTCGGCCGCGACCGGGGAGAGCTCCGCGGTGCCCTCGACGACGGTCCATGCCCAGCGGTCGTCGCTGGTGACGTGGTATCCGGCGCGCGGGTCGCGGCGCAGGTTCCTGGTCTTGGCCCGGTCATCGGTGACGGACACCCGGATGGTCCGCTCGTCGGGGTAGTACGCGTGCTTCACATTGGAGAGCTGGGGCCTGCCGTCCCGCTTGAGCGTGACCAGCACCCCTCCGTCGCACTCGGCGACCAGCTTCAGCAGCGCTTCCTGCTGAGCGTCCCTCTGCGGATCCTGCGGTGCGTCGATGTCCGTCATGACCACAGCAACGTCTCACCTCTCACGGGTGTTCCTGAAGATCTTTCCCTCCCGATGTCACATCCCGGGGCACCCGGTCCGTCGTACGCGTGAGAGGACGTCGTCCACACCTTCAGGAGGCCCGTCATGGCCCGTATTTCGCTCACCCCGCGCCGCTCGCTCCTGTTCCGCGCGGTGGAGTGGTACTGCAAGCGCACATACGGAAAGGTCCTCGACCCCGCGAGGGCGCTGGCCCACAACCCCCGGGTGCTGTGGAGCGATCTGCGTTTCGAGCTGTCGGTGGCCAAGTGGAAGGAGCTCGACCCCTGTCTGAAGGCGCTGGCCGTGATGGCTTCGGCGGCCTCGATCGGGTGCAGCTGGTGCATGGACTTCGGCCACTGGGAGAGCCAGGGCATGGGCATGGACGTCCGCAAGCTGCGCGATGTACCGATGTGGCGCGACAGCACCGTCTACACCCCGCTGGAACGCGATGTCATGGAGTACGCGGAGGCGATGACCGCCAATCCCCCGGAGGTCGGGGACGAGTCGGCGGCCCGGCTGCTCACCGCCCTCGGCGAGGCCGCGTTCGTCGAGCTGACCGCGATGGTGGCGGTGGAGAACTTGCGCTCGCGGATGAACGCCGCACTGGGTCTGACCAGCCAGGGCTTCAAGGACCACTGCGACATTCCGGCACGTCCGGGGACCGCCGCAGGCTGAGCCGCGTGCTGCGGGACCACCGGCCGGCAACATTGTTGACGATCATGTTGACGGGGGAGCTCCCAGCTCCAGATATTGACTGGCGATTCAGTTAGTCTGTGATCCGGCCACGGGCGCGGGCGGTTGCTGTCCCCGGCCCCACCGTGATCACTGTTCCCGAGGAGACCGCCAGATGACCACTCCCCTGCTGTCGCTCACCTGGACCGACCATGTCACCGGCCGCCGGGGCCATCTGGTGATCGACCGGCTGGTGCGCGGGGTCTCCAGCGGGGGCCTGCGGATGCGCGAGGGCTGCACGCTGGACGAGGTGGCCGGGCTGGCCCGCGGGATGACGATGAAGGAGGCCCTCCACTACAACCCCGAGGGCCGGTACATCCCGCTCGGCGGCGCCAAGGGCGGTATCGACTGCGACCCGCAGGACCCGCGGGCGTACGGAATCCTGGTCCGCTATCTGCGCGCCGTACGCCCGTACATCGAGAACATGTGGACCACCGGCGAGGACCTCGGGCTGACCCAGGACATCGTCGACAGGGCCGCGGCCGAGGCCGGTCTGGTCTCCTCCATCCAGGCCGTCTATCCGCTGCTGGACGACGAGGCGACGGCGCGCCGTCGGCTCGCGGACGCGTTCGCCGTCGAGGTGGACGGCATCGGGCTCGACGAGCTCGTCGGCGGCTGCGGTGTCGCCGAGTCGGTGCTGGTCGCGCTGGACCGGGCGGGCGTGGCATACGAGGGGACCCGGGTCTCCGTCCAGGGTCTTGGCACGATGGGCGGCGCGACGGCCCGGTTCCTCGCCCGCGCCGGGCTGAAGATCGTCGCCGTCGCCGACGTCAAGGGCACCGTCGCCAATCCGGCCGGGCTCGATGTCGATGCGCTGCTCGCGGCCCGTGACTCGTACGGGACGGTCGACCGTACGGCGCTGCGGCCGGACGATCTGGAGCTGTCCGACGACGCGTGGCTGTCGGTCGACGCGGAGGTACTGGTGCCTGCCGCGGTCTCGTACGCAGTGGACACCGCCAACCAGGCGCGGATCACCGCGCGTTGGATCGTCGAGGCGGCGAACATGCCGGTGCTGCCGGATGCCGAGGAACTGCTCGCGCGGCGCGGCATCACGGTACTGCCGGACGTCGTCGTCAACTCCGGTACGAATGCCTGGTGGTGGTGGACTCTGTTCGGGGACATCGGCGCCGACGCGGACGAGGCGTTCGCGTACACCCGTCACTCGATGCGCGCGCTGATCGGCCAGATGCTGGCGCGTGCGGAGGCGGACGGGACCACGGCGCGGGCCGCCGCGCACGCGATCGTCGCCGACCGGCTGCCGGTTATCGCCGAGCGCTACGGCTGGTACAGATGACGGCTTGGCCCGACATCCTCTCCGCCCCGGGGTGGGTCGCCGTCGTCCGCGGACCGCAGTGAGGACGGCCGGCTGGACCCGCGTCCGGGCCCAAGATCGCCTGTGTAGGGTGACGACGTGACAAGAGTCCGGTTGAGCGTGACGGAGCGGCGGGAAGAGCTGCTTCGTGCTGCCGTCGGGCAGATCGAGGAACACGGTGTGGCGGCCGTACGGATCGCCGATGTCGCGTCGGCCCTCGGTGTGAGCAATGCCCTGGTGCTCTACCACTTCTCGACCAAGGAGAAGCTCGTCGCGGCCGCCTTCACCTACGCCGCCGACGGTGACCTCGCGCATCTGCGCAAACTGCTGAGCCGCCGGACCACCGCACTGCGCCGGTTGCGCGCCGCGGTCCGCTGGTACGCGCCGACCGGGCAGGCCAAGGGCTGGCGGCTGTGGATCGAGGGCTGGGCGGCCGCGCTGCGCGAGCCGGCGCTGCGGGACGTCGCCCGAGATCTGGACCAGCAGTGGAAGGCGGCTCTGACCGAGGTCATCGCGGAAGGTGCGGCGGCGGGCGAGTTCCCGTGCGAGGACCCGGCGGCGACGGCCTGGCGGCTGACGGCGTTTCTGGACGGGCTCGCCGTGCAGATGACCTCGTACGCGGGGTCGCTGTCGCGCGCCGCGATGCTGGAGTGGACGGACGACGCGCTCGCCCGTGAGCTCGGTGTCCACCGTGACGCACTGACCGCCGCCGCACGCTGAACGCCTGAACGGGCGGGCCCGCAGCCCCCATACTGGGCAACTGTGTCTCACCAGTCGCAGCACCAGACGTATCAGCAGCCCGAGCAGCCGACGGATCGCCTCCCACCCGATGTGCTGGTGGTCGGCGGTACCGGGGTGGACACGGTCGTCCGCGTCGACGCCCTGCCGGTCCCGCTCGCGGACTCTGTCGGCGTCGGCCCGATCCGTGAATGGCCGGGCCACACCGGTGGCAATGTCGCCCTGGGCTGCCGGGCCCTCGGGCTGAATGCCACCCTCCTCGACTACATCGGCGACGACTGGCCGGGCCGTCTGGTCCGGGAACAACTCACCGCGGGCGGCGTGGATTTCGAGTCCCTGATCTCCCCGGCCGGGACGCGGCGCGCGGTCAACCTCGTCGACCCCGCGGGCCGCCGGATGTCCTTCTACGATGCCCGCGATCCCGACGGGCTGCGGATGCCGCGCGACTTCTACCTCCCCCATCTGCAGCGTGCTCGCCACATCCATCTCTCGATCATGAACTTCGCGCGGTTCCTCTACGACGACATCGAAGCGCTGGGCGTGCCGGTCTCCACCGATCTGCACGACTGGGACGGACTGGCGGAGCACCAACGGGAGTTCGCGCTCCGCTCGGACCTGGTCTTCCTCAGCACGGCGGGCGCGGGCGAGCGCATAGCATCGGTGATGCGGGAGATCCTGCGCGACGGTCGGGCGCAGGCGGTGGTCGCGACGGCGGGTGCCGGTGGCTCGTACCTCCTCAGCCGCGACGGCGGATCCACCCCGCGCCCGGTCCCGGCAGTCGCCCCGCCCGCTCCGGTGGTGGACTCCAACGGCGCGGGTGACGCCTATGTCTGCGGCTTTCTGTTCGGGCAGCTGTCGGGCCGCGACCTGGAGGAGAGCGCGAGGCTGGGCGCGGTGGCCGGCGCCCATGCCTGTACGGGCGAGGGCAGTACGGCGCTGATCGGACCGGCCGACCTCCTGTCGTCGGCCGTGGTCTGACGCACCGGTTCGTACGCCGCTGTGCCTCAGCCGTCGTACGGGGCGGGGAAGGCGATCCCTGTCAGCCTCGCCGACTCCTGCCACAACCGGCACGCGACCGCGGGATCCTGAGCCCGCGCGGAGAACGCGGTCCGCTGCGGCGCGCCTTTGAAGGAGCCGAGGCCGGACGGGCCGTAGTAGTCGCCGGGCCGCGCCTCCGGGTCGGCGGCGTCCCGCAGCACCGGCAGTGCGCCGCCTGCCCGCGTCCGAACCGAAGGTGCGCACCGCGAAGTTGACGATCCGGGTGGCCCCGCGGCCGCGGCCCGCCCGTGGCAGGCGTCATAGCGACGTTCGCTCTGCAGATCGGCGAAGTCGAGGCGGGCACTGCTCCGCACCATGCTGGTGACGGTGACGACCCGGCTGCCCGGACGGTCGAGGAGCCCGGGCAGCAGCCGCGCTCCGGCTCCGGCGGGTCCCTTGGCGACCGCGAAGCCGATCCCGCGGTTGGCGCCGGTGACCAGGGCCGTACGCCCGGTCAGCCGGGGCAGGTCTGCCACGCCCCGACCATCCGCTGTCACAAGGGCAGCAGATTCGGGCGCTTGGCCTCGACATGGTCGCCGGAGCTCTCACCGCGCAGCCGTCGCCCGATCCACGGCACCAGGTGCTCGCGCGCCCAGTTGATGTCGTCGCGGCGCACCTCGAGCGGTCCGCGCGGCGGCAGGGGCGGCCACGCCTGGTCGGGGTCGGCGGGCACCTCGAGTCCGAGCACCTGGGCGGCACGCAGTGCGACCCTGGTGTGGCCCTCGGGCGACAGATGCAGCCGGTCGGCGTCCCAAGCCCGCCTCTCCTGGATGGACTTGAGCGACCACAGGTCGAGTACGGGGCAGTCGTAACGGTCGGCGATGGCCCGTACATGCGCGGTGTACGTGGCGATCTTGCCGCGCAGATGGCGCAGTACCGGCACGCCGCGGGTGTCGAAGCCGGTGGTCACCATGACGGTGCCGACCGAGCCGGCGAGGTCGGCGACGGCCCGCTCGAAGCGCTCGGCCACGTCGTCGGGGTTGCTGCCGGGCCGGATGATGTCATTGCCGCCGGCGCAGAAGGTCACCAGATCCGGGGCGAGTTCCTTTGCCCGCGGCACCTGTTCCTCGACGATCTGGTCGAGGAGACGGCCGCGTACGGCGAGGTTGGCGTACCGGAAGGTGTGCTCCGGCATTCGGTCGTCGAGCAGGACCGCGAACCGGTCCGCCCAGCCGACGTACGTCCCGCCGGGGCCCGGGTCTCCGACGCCCTCGGTGAAACTGTCACCGACCGCCGCGTACGACCCGAATACGCCACTGTTCTCTGTTCTCGAATCGTCTGCCACGAGACCTCATTTTTCCCTTACGGATGTGACCTACGCGACCGTAAGGAGGGGTTGACGAGGCGTGATGTATCCCACCGGTCAAGATTGGTCCAACCCGGAATACGCCGACTCCCCCCGCGCCGCGGGCGGCGGCACGAGGGGAGGACGGGGCACTGCGTGCGTCGGACGGATCAGAGGGAGACGCCGTGCTGGCGCAGGTAGGCCAGCGGGTCGATGTCCGAGCCGTAGCCGGGGCCGGTGCGGATCTCGAAGTGCAGGTGCGGGCCAGTGGAGTTGCCGGTGGTGCCGGAGAGGCCGATCTGCTGGCCGCCGCTCACGCTCTGGCCGGAGGCGACGGAGAGGGCGGAGAGGTGGGCGTACTGCGAGTAGGTGCCGTCGCTCTGCTGGATGACGATCTGGTTGCCGTACGCACCGGCCCAGCCGGCGGAGACGACGGTGCCCGGGCCGACCGCCTTGACGGTCGTGCCGGTGGACGCCGCGAAGTCGAGACCGGTGTGGTAGCCGCTGGCCCACATGGCGCCGGCGAGGTGGTACGGGGTGATGACGGTCGCGCCGTCCACGGGGGCGGTGAAGCCGGAGGCGCTGATCTGCGCGGCGTTGCCGCCTGCCGAGCCACCGGACGAGGACTTCGCGGAGGACTGCACCACCGAGCCCGAGTCCGAGGAACCCGAGTCCGAGGAACCGGAGGGCGCCTTCGTGGGGGACGCCTTCGAGGTGGACGCCTTCGACGAGGACCGGTCCGGGCTCGACGGGTGCTGCGACGTTTCGGGCGCCTTCGCCTTCGACTTCGCACCGAGGGTGAGCTTGAGGCCCGGGTGGATCAGCGACGGGTTGTCGCCGACGGCCTCACGGTTGTCCTGGTACAGCTTCTTCCAGCCGCCGGGGACACCGTGCTCGTCGGCGATCTTGGACAGGTAGTCGCCGGGGACGACGGAGTACGTGGTGGGAGAGGCCTTCTTCTGCGCCACGTGGGCCGCGGCGGCGGACCCGGCGGAGAAGGGGGAGGACGGGGCGGCGGTCACGGCCTTTTCCGGCGCCACGGCCGGAGCGGTCTTTCCTGCCGCGTGGGCGCCTGCGGCGCCTATCAGCGGCAGGGCGATGGCGGCGCCACCCGTACCGGCGGCGACGAATCCGCGCGTGATCGGGCTGACCTTGGGGCGGCGGTGCTTACCCTTCTTGGGCATGGCGAATTCCTCTCCGGCGCCGGCGAGGTGAGCTGTCGGGTTCGGGCTGGAGATGCCCGGCCGCGCAGTTGCGCGACTTCACCCCAAGCCGTCCGGAAGTCCGGAATCGGCACATCACCTGGGCCCCCCGCTCCTGCCACACATGGGTGGGTGAAATTCCGGTCGGCGGCAGGATTAGGCGTTCCGTCCGGATTGGTCGTGACCGTAAACGAATGGGCGTACCGGAACAAGCTGTCGCTTTCGCCCTTCAATGATCCCTTTGATATCGACCCCGAAATTCCCGTAACCCTCCGTAAATCAAGGATCTTCGCCATCCGCCCCGGAAACGGAATTCACCCCTGCCGCCCCACCACACACCGTCACGAATATGATCCCGCTCACGGCCATGCACCGTCCGCCTTTGGAGACGGGGCACATTATCTCGAATCACCCAATTCGGACAGAACCGTCATTTAATGACGATCGCCTAGTTATGGCCCGCAGTCCTCCTTACCCCCCATTCATGCCACGTCGCGGGAAATCCCAGCGCGGCTCACTGCCCTTGCCCGAGGGGCACATCAGCGGCGCGGAATCAGCGGCGCCGCAGCCGGATCACCGTGGCGTCCATGTCGCCCTTCAGTCCGGTGTGCAGCCCGTGGTGCAGGAGCACGGATCCGCGGTGTACGACGCCCGTGTCCAGGCACTCGTACGCGGCTGACGGATCGAGCCCGCGCAGCCTGAGCCTGGGCGGCTGTTCGCCGTAGTGCTGTGCCTGGAGCCAGGCGAGAACGACGTTCTCGTCACCGCGTACGTACTGCACGGCGCTCAGTCCGCCCTCCGGCGCCCGCAGCCGGTACAGCTCGCCGTGCTGAACCACCGGCCTGATCTTCTTGTAGAGCTCCACCCAGCCGTGCGCCTCGGCGAGCTCCTCCGCGCTCCACTCGGTGAGATCGCCACCGACTCCGAGCACTCCTGCCATGGCGCTCACAAAGCGGAAGCGGAGCGTGCTGACGCGGCCGTTGAGCTGGACATTGGGACTGTCGGTCACCCAGGCCGCCATGACCCGTGCCGGATGCAGCTGGGTGAAGCCCTGCTGGATGGCGAGCCGGTCCAGCGGATCGGTGTTGTCGGAGGTCCACACCTGATCGGTCCGGGACAGAATTCCGAGGTCGATCCGGCCACCGCCGCCCGAGCAGGACTCGAAGGCGACCGAGGGATGCGCGGCGCGCAGCCGGTCGAGGAGCGCGTACAGCGCCTGCACATGCTCGACCCACAGCTTCTGCGGATATGTCTCGCCGGGCCAGCCGGCGTCCGTGAAGCAGCGGTTGAAGTCCCATTTCACATAGTCGATGGGCGCGCTGCCGAGCAGTCCGTCCAACTGCTCCCAGAGGTAGGCCTGTACGTCCTCGCGCGCGAGGTTCAGTACGAGCTGGTTGCGGAACTCCGTCCGTCCCCGTCCCGGGTGGTGCTGCACCCAGTCGGGGTGCGCGCGATAGAGATCACTGTCGGCATTGACCATCTCCGGTTCGACCCAGATCCCGAACTGCATGCCCAGCGCGTGCACTTCGTCGGCGAGGGGCTTCAGCCCCCGCGGAAAGCGCTCGGCGTTGGCTGTCCAGTCGCCGAGTCCGGCGCGATCGCTGGTGCGCTGCCCGAACCACGCGTCGTCCACCACGAACAGTTCGACGCCCATGGCCGCGGCCCGCTGCGCGAGCGCCCGCTGCTGCTCCTCGGAAATGTCGAAGCCGGTGGCCTCCCAGGAGTTGTAGAGCACCGGCCGCTCGGCCTGGGCGTCCGGGATCACATGCGCCAGCTGCCAGGCGTGCCAGGCCCTGCTGGCTCCACCGAACCCTCCTTCGCTCCACAGTCCGGCGAAGACGGGCGAGGTGTACGACTGGCCGGGTGCGAGCCGCAGCAGCCCGGAGTCGTCGTAGCCGGCTCCGCCGGTGATCTGTACGAGTCCGTCGGGCAGCTGCGCCACGGAGATCCGCCAGGACCCGGACCAGCCGAGCGCGGCGCCGTACACCTCACCCCGCTCCTCCGTAGCCCCTTCCGCGTCCAGCGCGACCCAGGGCAGATGCTGGTGGCCGGTGTGGCCGCGCCTGCTGCTCAGCACCTTCTCGCCGTACGTCAGCTCCGACCGTACGAGCAGCGACTCCGCCGCCCACCGGCCGTGCAGCTGGCTGAGCCGCCAGCTGTCGCGCTGCGGCAGTGTCCAGGTGGCGGCATCGGCGCGCAGCAGTTCCAGGTCGGGGCCCTCGCCCTCATGGGTGACGGTGACCCAGCGCTCGATGACGTCCGCGTCGCCGCGCATCCGATGGTGCAGGGTGAGCCCGAGGCCGTGTACAGCGTCGGTGAAGCGGAGCCTCAGCTCGTCGCCATGCACCTCATCGGCGCCGGCGAAGGTCCACTCGGTGCCGCGCACCGTGTCCGTACGGACGGAGAGCGCCGGCCGTACGAAGCGCGGGCCGCCCTCGACCGGATACTCCTCGTGGCCGTCGAGCTGTGACTCGAACGGCCAGTAGGGCGGCAGGCCCTGGGCCGCAAGTGCCTCCGCGTCGGCGCCGGAGATCCGTGGCCCCCAGTGGAGATGCAGCAGTTCGTCAGCGTCTGTCAGACGCAGCGCATAACTGCTCCTCGGTCCGGAGAGAACCCACGTCCGACCCTTGCCAACGCTCTCGATCATCCCGACCCCTCAGATACTCACAGGTTCGCACAGGTCCGCACATCATCCGACGGGAGCCGTCGCCGGTGCAACGCTCTTGTGGAGACGAACCGAGATGATTGCCCGATAAAGCAATGTCGTATCGTCGGGAAACGCGCCATCGTCGGCGAGCAGCGCCGACGGCTGTCACTTCAGGAGCCCCCGTGACACAGCAGCTGCCGCAGATCCCGTCGACAGAACCTGAGCTGTCCGGAGTGCGCAACTTCCGGGACGTGGGCGGCCTGCCGACCGTGGACGGCCGGCGGGTGCGGTACGGACGGCTCTTCCGCAGCGGCCACCTCGCCCATGCCACGGAGAGCGACACCGCGTTCCTCTCCACCCTGGGCCTGCACACGATCTTCGACTTCCGTAATGCCGCGGACCAGAAGCTGGAGGGCCCGGACGTCGAGCTGCCGGGCGTGCGCAATGTGAATCTGCCGCTCACCGACCCGGCCGACGGCGCCCAGTTCTGGAAGATGGTCCGGGAGGGCGATCTCGACCAGCTGAAGTCGATCCTCGCGGACGGCAAGGCGGCGGGCCGGATGTCGACGTCGTACCGGACGATCATCAAGCATCGCACCGCCGAGCACAGCCGCGTACTGCACGCGCTCGCTGAAGACAGTGTCCCGGCGCTGATGCACTGCGCGGCGGGCAAGGACCGCGCCGGAATCTCGATCGCCGTGTCGCTGCTCGCGGTCGGCGTGGAGCGCGAGGCCATCGAGGCGGACTACCTCAAGTCCAATGATCCGCACCGGCGTTATCTGGTGCGCCGCAGCGACAACTCCCCGGCCGGGATGTCCCCGGAGGTGATGGAGCTGCTGAGCCCGCTCTTCGACGCGCGCGCCGAGTACCTCGCGGCGGCCTTCGAGACGATCGAGGAGACCTGGGGCACGACGGAGCGGTACCTCGCCGAGGGCCTGAAGATCGCCCCGGAGACGCGCGAGCGCCTGCGCGAGCGTCTCATCGACGAGGCGTAGGCGACCGCGGAGCAGAGGATGCGGAGCCGCCGGATGCCGAGCGGCCGCCTACTGGTTCTGGCCGCCCAGCGTGAACAGAAGGTAGAGGAACCCGGCGAACAGATGGCCCGCCACCAGATAGGCGAACAGCCGGATCACCAGCCCACGGGGAAACGACCGCTCTTCATTGCTCTTGGACATAACAGGCCTCTTCTCTGAACTCAGTTGTGCGGATGGAGGTTGGGGCTCTGCAGCAGCGTGTGGACGAACAGCAGCTCGGCACCCTCGCGGCCGACCGCCGCGAGACGGTGCGGGGTCAGTGAGTCGAAGTGCGCGCTGTCCCCGGGCGCCAGCTCGTGGACTGCGTCACCCAGGCTCAGGCGCAGCCGGCCGTTGAGGATGTACAGCCACTCCTCCCCGGGATGCACCCGGACGAGCTCGCCCTGGCTGCCGTACGGAACCACCAGCCGCAGGGCCTGCATCGCCCGGCCGGCTCCGCCGGTCTGGTGGTAGGTCCAGCCGTCGGCCTCGGAGGGCTCCCGGCTGCCGGCGCGGATGATCGGATCGCGCTCCGGCGCGAGCTCGCCGAGGAGCTCCGCGACTGTCGTACCGTAGATTCTGGCGAGAGCGAGCAGCATCGGCAGCGACGGCTGACGGTTGCCCGTCTCCAGCCTGGACAGGTGGGCGGGGGAAAGCCCCGCACGCTGGGCTGCGGCTTCCAGGGTGAGGCCACGGCGGCGGCGCAGATCGCGTAGCCGTGGCGCGACATCCGGCAGCACCGTGGCCGCCTCTTCAGTGGGGCTCATGCCTCCATTGCGCCAGGATCTTTCCCCTGGGGCAAATTTTTTGCCCCAGGGGCAAAATCAGCGGTTGGCGACCGCCTGCTTCACCAGCGTCTTGCCGAAGTCCCACATCAGCCCGCCACCGCCGTGCGCATCGTCCATCACCGCGGTGAAGGCCGCCACGAACCGCTCGACCTCCCGCTCTCCGATGGTCAACGGCGGAATCAGCTTGATCACTTCCAGGTGGTCGCCGGAGACCTGGGTGAGGATCCGGTGCTTCTGCAGCAGCGGCACCACCACCATCTGCGCGAAGAGACCCTTGCGGGCCGCCTGCAGCATGGTCCAGCGGCCGCGCAGCTTGATCGAGTCCGGGCGGCCGAACTCGATGCCGATCATCAGGCCGCGGCCCCGCACCTCGTGCAGCAGCTCATAGCGGTCGACGAGCGCGGCCAGCCGCGACCGCAGCAACTCTCCGGTCACCCGCGCGTTCGCCACGACATGCTCGTCCTCCAGCACCGCGAGCACCGCGAGCCCGGCAGCCATCGCCTGGGCGTTGGAGCCGAAGCTGGCCGAATGCACCAGCACCCGGTCCATCGACGAGTAGACCTTCTTGAAGATCCAGTCCTTGCCGAGCGTCGCGCCGACCGGCACGTACCCGCCCGAGAGCGCCTTCGCCACACAGACCAGATCCGGCTCGACCCCTGCCTCGTACTGGTACGCGTAGAAGTCACCGGTCCTGCCGAGGCCGGTCTGCACCTCGTCGGCGATCAGCAGCGCCTTGTGCTTGTGCAGCAACTCCTGTGCGGCGTAAAGGAATCCTGGCGGCGTCGCATGCACGCCCTTGCCCTGGATCGGCTCCACGACGAAGCCCGCCACATCGCCCCGCAGCAGCTCCCGCTCCAGCGCGGCCAGATCGCCGAGCTCGATCGCGGTGTCGGGCAGCAGCGGCGCGAAGCCGTCCCGGAAGCCGGCCTCCCCGTTGACCGACAGCGATCCGGTGGTCAGCCCGTGGAAGGCGTGCGAACAGTAGAGGATCCTCGGCTTCCCGGTCGCGTACCGGGCGAACTTCAGCGCCGTCTCCACCGCCTCCGTACCGCTGTTGCCGAAGAACACCCGGTCCAGGTGCGGACTCTGCCTCAGCAGCTTCTCCGCCAGCAGCCCCGGCAGCGGCTGGCAGTCGAAGCGTGTGAGGTCCGCGAGCGAGGCGTCGAGGACATCGTGCAGCGCCTTGCGTACGACGGGATGGTGCCGGCCGAGCCCCATCACCCCGAAGCCCGCGAGCATATCGAGATAGTCGTTGCCGTCGGCGTCCCAGAAGTACGCGCCCTCGGCCCGCTCATAGACCTTGTCGAAGCCGATGGTGTGCAGCATGCGCGGCAGCTGGTGGTTGAGATATCGCGCATGCAGCTCATAGCGCTCGGCCCCGCGCTCCGCGAGGAGTCTCGCCAGATCGAAGCCCTTGAGCGGATCGGTCATTCCTCAGCTCTCCTTGACTGCCATGGCGGCACTGATCCGTCCCGCGATCTCGACCGGGGTGAGTCCGATGTCGGCCAGCACCTCGCCGCGTTTGGCGTGCGCGAGGAACTGCTCGGGGATGCCGAAGGTGCGCAGCGGCACATCCACGCCGGCGTCGCGCAGCGACTGCCCGACGGCCGAGCCGACACCGCCGTTGCGGCTGTTGTCCTCGACCACTGCCACCAGCCGGTGCTGGGCGGCGAGCGGTGCGAGCTGTTCGTCGACGGGCTTGACCCAGCGCGGGTCCACCACGGTGCAGCGCAGACCGCGGCCCCTGAGCAGTTCCACCGCCTGCAGACAGACGGCGGCCAGCGCGCCGACCGAGACCAGAAGCACCTCGGCGTCGTCGGCCCGGTGCAGTACGTCCATCCCGCCGATCCGGCCGATCGCCTCGACCGGCTCGCCCACCGACTCCTTGGGGAAGCGCAGCACCGTCGGCGCGTCTGCCACGGCGACGGCCTCGCGCAGCTCCTGGCGCAGCCGGTCGGCGTCGCGCGGCGCCGCGATCCGCAGCCCCGGGACGACCTGCAGGATCGACATGTCCCACATGCCGTTGTGGGAGGGCCCGTCGACCCCGGTGACGCCGGCCCGGTCCAGTACGAACGTCACCCCGCACTTGTGCAGGGCGACATCCATCAGCAGCTGGTCGAAGGCGCGGTTGAGGAAGGTGGCGTACACGGCGACGACCGGGTGCAGTCCGCCGGTGGCCAGCCCGGCCGCGGAGACCGCGGCGTGCTGCTCGGCGATGCCGACGTCCCACACCCGCTCGGGGAACCGCTCGGCGAACTCGGTCAGCCCGACGGGATGCAGCATCGCGGCGGTGATCGCCACGACGTCCGGCCGTTCCGCGCCGATCTCGGCGATCTCGTCCCCGAACACCGAGGTCCAGGAAGGCCTGTTGGAGGGGGCGAGCGGCTCGCAGGTGAGCGGGTCCATCACGCCGACGGTATGGAAGCGGTCGGCGTCGTCCTCCAGCGCAGGCTGGTAGCCCCGCCCCTTCTCGGTCAGACAGTGCACCAGTACGGGCCCGTGGAAGCGTTTCGCGCGGCGCAGCGCGGACTCGACGGCCGCTATGTCGTGTCCGTCGATCGGCCCCAGGTATTTCAGGCCCAGATCCTCGAACATCCCCTGCGGTGCGAAGGCGTCCTTGAACCCCTTCTTCGCGCCGTGCAGCGATTCGTACAGCGGCTTCCCGACCACGGGTGTGTGCTGAAGAACGTCCTTGCCCCAGGCCAGCATCCGCTCGTAGCCGTCGGTGGTACGGAGGGTGGCGAGGTGGTTGGCGAGGCCGCCGATGGTCGGCGCGTAGGACCGCTCGTTGTCGTTCACCACGATGATCAGTGGCCGGTCCTTGGCCGCGGCGATGTTGTTGAGCGCCTCCCAGGCCATACCGCCGGTGAGCGCGCCGTCGCCGATGACCGCGACGACATGGTCGCTGCTGCCCAGCACCTGATGTGCCTTGGCCAGGCCGTCCGCCCAGCCGAGCACGGTCGAGGCGTGGGAGTTCTCGATGACGTCGTGCTCGGACTCCTCGCGGGACGGGTAGCCGGAGAGACCGCCCTTGCCGCGCAGCTTGGAGAAGTCCTGTCGGCCGGTGAGCAGTTTGTGTACGTAGCTCTGGTGCCCGGTGTCCCAGAGGATGCGGTCGACGGGCGAGTCGAAGACCCGGTGCAGGGCGACGGTCAGCTCCACCACCCCGAGGTTCGGCCCCAGATGGCCCCCTGTTCTGGCCACCGCATGGACCAGGAACTCTCTGATCTCCTCTGCGAGATCTTCGAGTTCCGCATCCGTCAGCGCCTTGAGATCGCGCGGCCCCCTGATGGTCTCAAGAATCGTCACGGTCGGACCCCCTTCACATGCTGATCAGCTCACGGTGACGGCGGGCTGCCCGGAGGTCACCCCTGCGTCCTCCATGGATACGGCGATCTTCATCGCCTCTTCGATGAGGGTCTCGACGATCTTCGACTCGGGCACGGTCTTGATGACCTCGCCCTTCACAAAGATCTGACCCTTCCCATTGCCCGACGCCACACCGAGGTCCGCTTCCCTCGCCTCGCCGGGGCCGTTGACGACACACCCCATGACGGCGACGCGCAGCGGCACCTCCATCCCCTCGAGACCCGCCGTGACCTGGTCGGCGAGCTTGTACACATCCACCTGCGCCCGACCGCAGGACGGGCAGGACACGATCTCCAGCCGCCGCTGCCGCAGATTCAGGGACTCCAGGATCTGGATGCCGACCTTGACCTCTTCGGCGGGCGGGGCGGAGAGCGAGACCCGGATGGTGTCGCCGATGCCCTCGCTCAGCAGCGCGCCGAAGGCAACGGCCGACTTGATCGTCCCCTGGAACGCCGGTCCCGCCTCCGTGACGCCCAGATGCAGCGGATAGTCACAGGCGGCCGCCAGCTGCCGGTAGGCGCCCACCATCACCACCGGGTCGTTGTGCTTGACCGAGATCTTGATGTCGCGGAAGCCGTGCTCCTCGAAAAGGGACGCCTCCCACAGCGCGGACTCGACGAGCGCCTCGGGCGTCGCCTTGCCGTACGTGGCGAGGAGCCGGGCATCGAGCGATCCGGCGTTCACCCCGATCCGGATCGGAATCCCCGCATCCGCCGCGGCTCGGGCGATCTCCTTGACCTTGTCGTCGAACTGCTTGATGTTGCCCGGGTTGACCCGGACGGCAGCGCAGCCGGCGTCGATCGCAGCGAAGACGTACTTCGGCTGGAAGTGGATGTCCGCGATCACGGGGATCTGGGACTTGCGCGCGATGGTGGCCAGCGCGTCCGCGTCGTCCTGGGTCGGGCAGGCGACTCGTACGATCTGGCAACCGGACGCGGTCAGTTCGGCGATCTGCTGCAGCGTCGCGCCGATGTCGGAGGTGCGTGTGGTCGTCATCGACTGCACCGACACCGGGGCGTCCCCGCCGACGGCCACAGTGCCGACCTGGATGCGCCGCGAGGTGCGGCGCATCGCGATCGGCCTGGCCGGCAGCTCGGGCAGCCCCAGTGCGACTGGCTTCCCTGCGGGCATCACGTCACCCGCGGTTTCCCGAGACGGTGTCGCGCGCCGCCCGGAGGGACTCCTTGAGGGAGCCCATGGTGGCGAGGACGGCGGTGGGCTCGTAGCCGCAGTGCGCCATGCAGTTGGCGCAGCGCGGGTCCTTGCCGCGGCCGTACTTGCTCCAGTCGGTCTCCTCGATGAGCTCCCGGTAGGTGGGGACGTATCCGTCGGCCATCAGATAGCAGGGGCGCTGCCAGCCGAAGAGCGAGTAGTTGGGGATCGCCCACGCCGTGCACGGGAAGTCCGCCTTGCCCTCGAGGAAGTCGAGGAAGAGCGGCGAGTGATTGAGCCGCCAGCGTCGCCGGTTGCCGCCGGCGAAGGACTTCTTGAACAGCTCACGGGTCTGCTCGACGCCCAGGAAGTGCTCCTGGTCGGGCGCCTTCTCGTAGGCGTACGCGGGCGAGATCATCATCTCGTCCACCTTCAGGTCGTCATTGAGGAAGTTGAGCACCTCGATGACGGTCTGCGGGGTGTCGGTGTTGAAGAAGGTGGAGTTGGTGGTGACCCGGAAGCCGCGCTTCTTGGCCTCCTTGATCGCCTCCACCGCCTCGTCGAACACACCTTCCTTGGCGACCGACTCGTCGTGCCGCTCGCGCAGCCCGTCGATGTGCACGGCAAAGGCGAAGTAGGGAGAAGGGGTGAACTCCTCGATCTTCTTGCGCAGCAGCATGGCGTTGGTGCAGAGGAACACGTACTTCTTCTTGGCCACCAATTGCCGCACGATTTCGTCGATCTGAGGGTGCATCAGCGGCTCGCCGCCTGCGATCGAGACCATCGGGGCCCCGGACTCGAGCACCGCCCCGACTGCCTGCGCGACCGGCATGCGCTGCTTCAGAATCCCGGCCGGGTGCTGGATCTTCCCGCAGCCCTCGCACTTCAGATTGCAGGCGAA
This sequence comes from Streptomyces sp. NPDC060064, assembly GCF_042736455.1. NCBI lineage: Bacteria > Bacillati > Actinomycetota > Actinomycetes > Kitasatosporales > Streptomycetaceae > Streptomyces > Streptomyces sp. NPDC060064. The sequence goes on along the minus strand of NZ_JBHWWF010000018.1, from coordinate 81,220 downwards.
GAGAGGCTCCAGCTCGACGATGAGCGGAAACTTCTCACGCTTGCGGAGCTTCTGTTCAATGAGATAAGTCCCGACCCTGATGGTCTGACGGAGCGGCATGGCCATCTAGCTCACCTCCTGGGGAGCAGCAAAGAACGGTGCCATTCGTAGAAAGCGGGAAGGATGGCGCGAAGAACACGGAAAGCTGATATTCCACCGCGCACCGTGCTAATACGGACCAGTTCATGCTCTGGAGCGTCCACGACCACCCGGACGGCCGCAACCGGGCGGGGCCCGGTGCTCAGAGCGCTGCGCAGCGTGGCCGCGGACTCCATGTCCACCGCGATCGCCCCGGTGGCACGCAGCTCGGCACGCTCCTGCCCGCGTACGACATGGTCGGACCCGGTCAGTGGGCCGGTGTGCACGGTGCGTCCGGGTACGGCCCGGGTCACCGCCTTGACCAGCAGTTCTGTGTGTGTGCAGGCCGTGACGCCGGTGGTGTCGCGCGTCTCGTCGGCGACGACGAGGTCCCCGGGATGCATGCCCGGGGCGAGGCCCGCGCAGAAACCGGCGGCGACAACCACCGCACCGCCCAGCGGACCCTCGCGCATCGCACCGAGTACGGCACGTTCCGCGTTGGCCGGCCCCATACCCGTACGGAGCAGGGTGACCTGGCCGCGCGCGCCACTGCGGTCGCCGCTGCGCAGGGCGAGCTTCTCGATGCCGAGCGCACAGGCGATCAGCAGGGGCGCGGCGGCGCCGGACTCCTCCGAGGACGCTTCCATCAGCCCCCCTTGCGACTGTCCGTGCGGTCGGCGAAGGGCTCCCCGTGCACATAGCGACCGAGCGCCGTGAGCGGGAAGACCTGCCGGTAGAGGTGGTAGTTGATGGAGAAGTCCCAGGGGAAGCCGGTGCCGGTGAAGTGCGGCTCGTCCCAGGAGCCGTCCGACTGCTGGTTCTCGACGAGCCAGACCACTCCCCGCTCCGCCGACTCGCTCTCCCGCTCCCCCGCCGCGAGCAGGGCGAGCAGCGCCCAGGCCGTCTGGGACGCGGTGGAGTCACCGTGGCCGATCCACTTCTCCTCGCGATACGAGCGCAGGTCCTCGCCCCAGCCTCCGTCGTCGTTCTGAACGGATCTGAGCCAGCGGACGGCACGGCGGACGGCGGGGTGCGCGGCGGACATTCCGGCCGCGATCAGCGCCGGCACCACCGACCCTGTCCCGTATACGTAGTTGACGCCCCAGCGCCCGAACCAGGCTCCGTTCGTCTCCTGTTCGGCGAGCAGCCACTCGATGCCGCGCCGGGTACGGGGGTGGTGAGCCTTGCCCTCATGGGCCAGCATCTCGACGACATGCGCGGTGACGTCGGCCGACGGCGGGTCGATGACCTCGCCGAAGTCGCAGAACGGCAGCCGGTTGGGGAACGCGCTGGTGTTGTCTGCGTCGAACGCGGCCCAGGCGCCGTTCCTGGACTGCATGCCCATGGTCCAGCGCGCGCCCCGCCCGATCGCCGCATCGACCTGCGTCGGGTCGGCGTGCTTGACCCTCCTCAGGGCGAGGATGACCTCGGCCGTGTCGTCGATGTCCGGGTAGTTGTCATTGTGGAACTCGAACGCCCAGCCGCCCGGGGCCAGTCCGGGCCTGCGTACGGACCAGTCGCCGGGCCGTACGATCTCCTCGCCCAGCATCCAGTCGGCGGCCTTCACGAGCGCGGGGTGGTCCGCTGCCAGCCCGGCGTCGGCGAGCGCGATGGTGGCGAGGCAGGTGTCCCAGACCGGTGACTGACAGGCCTCGATCATGCGGGCGCCGTCCTCGCGCCACACGGCGAAGCGGTCCAGCGACTCCAGGCCCGCCCGCATGACGGGGTGCTGGAGGTCGTAGCCGAGGAGGTGCAGGGCGATCACGGAGTACACGGCGGGCGGCTGGATTCCGCCCCAGCAGCCGTCGTTCTCCTGGCGCTCGATGATCCAGCGAGCGGCGGCGTTCATCGCGACGCGCCGCAGCCGTCGCGGTACGAGCTTGTGGTACGCGTGCAGCGCCTTGTCGGCGCGCTGGAAGAACCCGTCCCAACTCGCGGGGGGCGCAAGTGGTTTGGGCGGGTTCGGCACCCGGGCGTCGATGTGCAGCTCGTCGAGCGCGAACGGCGCGGGCCGCACCGGCCGCTTCGCGGAGACCACGGTGAGCGGAACGATGGTCTGCCGCGCCCAGCAGCCGAAGTCGTAGATGTTCAGCGGGAACCACTTGGGCAGGAAGATCAGCTCGGGCGGCAGCTCGGGCAGGTCGTCCCACTTCCACCAACCGAAGAGGGCCAGCCAGATCCGGGTGAAGACCCGGCTCGCGGCCATGCCGCCCTGCTCGCGGATCCAGCCGGAGGCGCGCGCCATGTGCGGGTCGTCGGGCCGGTCGCCGGCCAGCCGCAGGGCGACGTACGCCTCGATGGTGGTGGAGAGTTCACCGGGACCGCCGTAGAAGGTGGCCCAGGTGCCGTCGTCGCGCTGCTCGCCGCGGATGAAACGGGCGGACGCCTCGGTGGTCACAGCGTCCTGGATGCCGAGGAACTGGCGGAGCAGTAAATCCTCCGCGTCCATCGTCACATTGGTTTCGAGGTCGCCCTTCCACCAGCCCTGGGCGTCCTGCCGACCCAGCAGATGCTCTACGGAGCGTTCCGCGGCCCGCCCTGCGGCGTCGAGAACGGCGCTCGCGGCGGATGTCGTTTCGGTTGTTTCACTGGCCGCGGTTGCGCCGGCCCACGCGGGCCCGCTGCTTCCGTCGGTCGTCGCTGTCATGGCTTCCCCTTCGATGCAGTGGCTCTCTGCTGTGCTGGGGTCTCCGTCGGCCGGCGCACGGTTGCCCGTGCACCGGCCGGCGACTGCGATTCATATGCGGCAGGCGATATCGATCATCTCTTTCGTACGACGACGAAGTCCGCGAGCGCGACGAGCTGCGCCCGCACCTGTTCCGGCATGTCGACACCGCTGAGGGCCTCGATCGCGACGGCGTGCTGCCTGCGGGCCTCCTGCGAGGTCCACTCGCGGCCGCCCGCCTCCTCGATCAGGGCCGCCCTGATCGCGAACTCTTCCTCGGAGAAGCTGTCGAAGTCATTGCTCTTGGCGTCGGCCGCGAGTAGCTCCCCGAGGCGCTGTGAGGCCGGTCCGCCCGCGGCGAGTGCGGCGACGACCGGCAGGGACTTCTTGCGCTGGCGCAGATCGCTCCAGGTCTGCTTGCCGGTGGAGACAGGGTCGCCCCAGATGCCGAGCAGATCGTCGACGGCCTGGAAGGCGAGGCCGAGGTGGTAGCCGTACGCCTCCAGCGTGTCGGCGGTCCTGTCGTCCGCCCCGCCGAGCACCGCGCCGATGGAGACGGCGCAGGCCAGCAGCGCGCCCGTCTTGTTGCCCTCCATCTCCAGGCACTCCTCGACGGTGACCCGCTCGCGGTGCTCGTAGGAGATGTCCTGGGCCTGGCCGTCGATCAGCTTGCGCGTGGCGGTGGTCAGCCGGCGTGTGGCACGCCCCGCCTCGACCGTGCCGAGCTCGAGCAGGACCTCGTTGGCGAGCGCGAAGAGCGCGTCGCCGACGAGGATCGCCTGGGCCGGGCCGTGGACCTTCCAGACGGTGTCCCGGTGGCGGCGCTGCTCGTCGCCGTCCATCAGGTCGTCGTGCAGCAGCGAGAAGTTGTGCACCAGCTCCACGGCGACCGCGCCGGGCACGCCCACCTCGGGCGCTGCTCCGGCCGCCTCGGCGGAGAGCAGTGCGAGCGCCGGCCGTACAGCCTTGCCGCCGTCCCCGGCGGAGGGCCGTCCCTCCGCGTCGATCCATCCGAAGTGATAGGCCGCGACGGTGTCCATGGGCGGCGCGAGCCGGTCCACGGCGGCGCGCAGCACCGGGGTGGACATGGTCCGCCCGCGTTCAAGCAACGCAAGGGTGTCCAGGCTCTCTCCTCCGGCTGCGGTGTCACCAGCCGGATTCGCCGAGGGCACAGTCGGCACGGTCTCTCCTCTTGTTCCAGTACTCAGACTCACGCCGCCTCCTTGAGCGGATGTTCATGGGGGCGGCCGAGCGCGGAGAGTGCGGCACCCGCGGCGCTGAAGCCACTGCGCACGGCGCTCTCCATGGTCGCGGGCCAGCCGGTGGCGGTCCACGCGCCCGCAAGGTACAGGCCGGGGGCGCGGGTCTGCGCGCCGGGTCGCAGCCTGCCGACTCCCGGGGCCGGGGCGAAGGTCGCCGTCCGCTCCCGGGTCACGAAGAAGTCGCGTACGTGGGCGCCGCGCGCGGCGGGCAGCAGCCGTTCCAGCTCGGGTAGATACCGCTCGCGCAGTACGGCGACGGGCGCGTCGATCTCGTCCTCGGCGGCGGACTGGGACAGCGCCAGATACTGGCCGTGCTGCAGGCCCGAGGCCTCGGTGCGGTCGAAGACCCACTGGACCGGAGTGCCGAGCGCGGCGAAGAAGGGGCGGCGCAGCACCTTGCGGTCGTACAGGACATGGATGTTGAGGATCGGCGCGGTGCCGATGTCGAGCAGCCGGTCGGGGTCCGGGAGCGCCCCTTCGGGCAGCAGGGCGTGGGTCTCTCGCTGCGGTACGGCGAGCACGACGGTGTCGGCTTCCAGCTGCTCGCCGTCCACCTCGACGTGCCAGCGGCCGTACTCCGCCCGGGAGATGTCCTTCACGCGGGTCGACAGTTCGGTGCGTACGCCTGCGGAGTCGAGGGCCTTGCGAGCCAGCGTGTCGTGGAGTTCGCCGAGCGGCACGCGCGCCCAGCCGATGTCGGCGGCGCCGGGCTCGGAGAGCAGCCCGGTCTTGAAGACCATCGCGGCAAGGCCCATCGAGGCATTCGGCGCGGTGGCGTTCAGGGTCGCCACGCCGACGAGGTCCCAGAGGGCGTCGATGGTGCGCTGGGACTGGCCGTGGCGGCCCAGCCAGGTGGCGAAGTCGATACCGTCCAGCGCCGGGTCGGCCGGGTCGAGCTTTCCGAGGGCGAGCGCGGCGCGCCCGACACTCGCCCGCTCGGCGAGCGAGAGGTGCGGGTAGGTGGCGAGGCTGCCGGCCAGGTGCAGCGGCACGGGCAGCGCGGTGCGGCGCAGCCGTCCGAGCCGCGGGCCCCGCGCGCGCGCCACGTCCAGCACCGGTACGTCCAACCGGTCCTGGAGCGGGGCGAGATGAGCACCGCCGACCCGCTCGAGGAACCAGCGGTATGCGGCGCAGCAGCGCAGATACACATGCTGGCCGTTGTCGACGGTGAGGTCGCCGCGGCGGAAGGAGAAGGCGAGACCGCCCAGACGAGGGCGGCCTTCGACCAGCGTGACGCGGACTCCCGCGCCGGCGAGTTGCAGTGCCGCGGTGACTCCGGCGAGTCCCCCGCCGACCACCACCGCGTGCCGGGACCGCATGTCGTCGTCGTTCGTCATGCGACCTCCCCTCGGGCCGTTGCCGTCAAGGACGCCGCGCCGTGGCGGACGGTTGCCCGCCGCTTGTGCGCGTGCGCCGGCATCAGGAACGCCCCCTGAGGGTCTGCCGGGTGATGTGCCGGGCGTCGAGTCCGGACAGGCCACGCACGGCGACGTAGGCCTTCTCGCGTCCGGGCAGGGACACGCGGCCGCGCAGCACCGCCTCGGGGTCGCGCTCGATGCGGTCGAGCAGTCGGCGGTAGATGCCGGCCATCGCGGCGACACAGGCGCCGCTGCGCCGGTCGAGCATCGGCAGCAGCCGGTAGCCCTCGGCGAAGAGCGTGCGGGCGCGCCGGACTTCGAAGTGCACCAGGCCGGCGAAGTCGGACCCGGGCGGCGGGGTGGTGGTGCGGAAGCCCGCGGAGCAGCCGAACTTGGCGAGGTCGTCGGCGGGCAGATAGGTGCGTCCGCTGCCCGCGTCCTCGCGAATGTCCCTGAGGATGTTGGTGAGTTGGAGGGCGAGGCCGAGCGTGTCGGCGTACTCGGCGGCGCGCTCGGCGCCACGCGCACCGGGCTGGGTGCCGAACACGCCGAGCGAGAGACGCCCGATCGCGCCCGCGACACACCGGCAGTAGACCTTCAGGTCGTCCCAGGTTTCGTACGTCTCGCCGCGCACGTCCATCAGCACGCCGTTGATGAGTTCGTCGAGCCCGCCGAGCGGGAGCGGGAAGCGACGCGCCGCGTCCGCGAGCGCCACGGCGACCGGGTCGATGTCGTCCTCGTCGACCGCGTCCTGCCGGATCCGGTCCAGCAGGTCCCGCGTGCCCTCGAGCCGGTCCTCCTTGGCCTTCGGCTCGAGGGTGCCGTCGCCGATGTCATCGACACGTCGCGAGAACGCGTACAGCGCCGACATCGCCTGGCGCTTCTCGGTCGGCAGCAGCCTGATGCCGTAGGCGAAGTTGCGCGCCTGCTGTCCGGTGACGGCCTCGCAGTAGCTGTACGCGGCCTGCACCGGTGCGGACACCTCCGTCGGTCCCTCCATCGTCCGGCTCACCCCTCTCTACGCGCTCTTCGCAAGACAGCTCCCACTTCACGCAGCAGATTCGCCTTGGTGGGCTTGGGCGGTCCTGGCAGGACATCGTGTCCGGTGTCCGCGATCGCGGTGAGGGCGGCGAGCCCCCCGGCCACGAATCCGGCGAGCAGCAGCCGCAGCCTGCCGTGGACGCTACCCACCAGTGGGGTGCCTTCATTCAGCAGCTGCCGGGCGCGTTCAGCTTCGTATGCGACCAGGACGCGCACCGACGCGCTCCCGGTTCCCGCGGCGAGGTCGGCCTCCGTGACGCGGAACCGCTCCATGTCCTCGGCCGGCAGATAGACCCGGTCGCGCCCCAGGTCCTCGGTCACGTCCTGGAGGTGTTCGATGATCTGGAGCGCGGTGCACACGGCGTCGGAGCGGCGTACGCGCTCGGGGCTGGCGGTGCCGGTGATCTGCAGCACCAGGCGGCCGACGGGGTTGGCGGACAGCTCGCAGTAGGCGAGGAGATCGTCGTACGTCTTGTAGCGCCGTACCAGCTGGTCCTGGCGGTTTGCCTCGATCAGGCCGAGGAAGGGCTCGGCGGTGAGCGAGCGGCGGCGCACCGTCGGTTGGAGGGCGCGCAGCAGGGGATGCCGCGGCGTGGCGTCGAAGACGCGCCGCAGATCGGCCTCGAAGGCGTCGAGCACGGCGAGCCGGTCCTCGGCCAGTGCCGGGTCCACGCCGAGGTGACGGGCGTCCGCGCCGCCGGGTGCGAGGTCGCCGTCACCGATGTCGTCGACGAGGCGGGCGTAGCCGTAGACGGCCATCAGGTCGTCGCGCCAGGCGCGCGGCAGGAAGAAGGGGGCCACGGGGAAGTTCTCGTCCGCGGCCTTGTCGAGTGTGGCGCGCACGGATGCCTCGGGGCGCGCCATCCGGGTGCCAGTCATGGCGCGCTGCCCGGTGCGGGGACGGCGAAAGCCTCGCGGAGCTGGAGATTTTCCGTCATTGCCGTCACATCTCCCGTTCTACACTGCCGACCCAATACATCCTATTTCGGACACGCCGCCCATCCTCCCCGCTGGGAGACCGCCCGGCGGACAGGATTCCTAGGGAGTATCGCCCTACTTGCCGCAATTCAGCACCGGTACAGCTTACGTTGTACAACGCCCAGTGATACGTCGGGGTGCTGCGCGCGTTACAAGAACACTCCAATCCCGGTCAACCATCCCTGGCGACACAGGACTTGACCTTCACTTGACGATCCCGGCCCGGAGCGGTGGCGACTCCTGCCCGGCCGTCCCCCCGAAGGGCACGGCCTCCACCGCGAGGCGAGCCGAGCCCCAAAAAAGGCCCCCGCCTGGATGTCACGACGGGAGCCTTCGACCCGGACTTCGATCGGGACCGGACTACTTGCCGGTCTCCTTCTCGTACGCCCTGATGACCTCGTCGGTCGGGCCGTCCATCAGGAGTTCGCCCCTCTCCAGCCACAGGACGCGGTCGCAGGTGTCCCTGATCGACTTGGCACCGTGAGAGACCAGGAAGACCGTGCCGGCCTCCTTTCGGAGCTCCCGGATTCGTTCCTCGGAACGGATCTGGAACTTGCGGTCACCGGTCGCCAGAGCCTCGTCGATCATCAGGACGTCGTGGTTCTTGGCCGCGGCGATGGAGAAGCGGAGCCTCGCTCCCATGCCGGAGGAGTAGGTGCGCATCGGAAGGGTGATGAAGTCGCCCTTCTCGTTGATTCCGGAGAAGTCCACGATCCCCTCGTAGCGATCGCGGATCTCCTCACGCGTCATGCCCATGGCCAGTCCGCCGAGAATGACGTTGCGCTCGCCGGTCAGATCGCCCATGAGCGCGGCATTGACGCCGAGCAGGGAGGGCTGACCGTCGGTGTAGACCTTGCCGCTCTCCGTCGGCAGCAGGCCCGCGATGGCGCGCAGCAGGGTCGACTTGCCGGAGCCGTTGGTGCCGATCAGGCCGATCGCTTCGCCGCGGTACGCGGTGAAGGAGACACCGCGTACGGCGTGCACCTTGCGGATACCGCGGGACTCTCGCTTGTCACGGCGGAGTATGCGGCTCAGCGCCGCGGTCGCACTGCCCTTGCCGCCGCTGCCGCCGCTGACCCGGTACACGATGTGCACATCGTCGGCGATGACAGTCGGGATGCGTCCCTGGTCGTTGTCAGCCACGGCCGTACCGCTCCTCAGCCTTCCAGAAGTACACAAAGCCTGCGACGCCCAGCAGCACGGCCCAGAGGGCTCCGGCCACCCAGACATGCGGCGGCAGGTTGGACGCGCCGTACCCGTCGATCAGCGCGAACCGGATCAGGTCCATGTAGATCGCCGCCGGGTTGTACATCAGCACATGGGTGATCCACTCCGGCTTGCCCTTGAGCATCACCGAGATGGAGAACATGACGCCCGAGGCGTACATCCAGGTGCGCATGATGAATGGCATCAGCTGGGCAAGGTCCGGTGTATTACTGCCCAGCCTCGCCATGATCAGGGCCAGCCCGATGTTGAACACGAACTGCATGGCCAGCGCGGGCAAGATCAGCAACCAGCTGAGCGACGGATAGCTGCCGAACGAGGCCGCGATGACGAACAGCACGATCATCGAGAACATCAGCTGCTGCAGCTGCTGCAGCGCGAACGAGATCGGCAGTGCGGCGCGCGGGAAGTGCAGCGCCCGCACCAGCCCCAGATTGCCCGAGATCGCCCGGACACCGGCCATCACCGAGGTCTGGGTGAACGTGAAGACGAACACACCCGTCACGAGGAAGGGGATGAAGACCGCCTTGTCCATCCCCCGGCCCGAATCGAGGATCAGGCCGAAGATCATGTAGTAGACGGCCGCGTTCAGCAGCGGGGTCGCCACCTGCCAGAGCTGGCCCAGCTTGGCCTGGCTGTACTGCGCGGTCAGCTTCGCCGAGGAGAACGCCAGGATGAAGTGGCGCCGGCCCCAGAGCTGCCTGATGTACTCGACGAGCCCCGGCCGGGCACCGCTCACCGACAGGCCGTACTTGGCCGCGAGCTGCGCCGAGGTCAGGCCTTCGTCGGGAGATGGCGGGGCGGTCATCGCGATCGCACCGTCATGGGTTGTGTCACTCACAAGTTGAAACTTTCGTGTTCAAGATGCGCGGCAGGTCGGGCGCTGCTTCGGACGTCGCCGGTCCTGGGAGTACGCCCGATGATCCCAGAACCGAGCTTGTCAGACGATGGGCGGTCGGCCCAGTCGCGTGAGCCGCCATACCGTACGCCACTTCATCGGCCGACGGGGACCGCAGGGCGTCTGCCAGCCCTCTTTGAAGCCGCCGAACCAGGCCTTCAGCGCGGACGCCGAAGGGCGCCTGGCCAGTGTGAGCAGCACCCAGACACCAAGGTAGACGGGGACCAGGGGCGCGGGCAGATTGCGGCGGGCGAGCCAGACCCGGTTGCGGGCCACCATGCGGTGGTAGACCGCGTGCCGGGACGGCGGCATCGTCGGGTGGAACAGCAGCATGTCCGAGCGGTAGTCGATCGCCCAGCCCGCGTCCAGCGCCCGCCAGGCGAGGTCCGTCTCCTCATGGGCGTAGAAGAACTCGTCGGGCAGCCCGCCGACTTCGGCGAGGACCTTTGTACGGACCGCATTGGCGCCGCCCAGGAAGGTCGTCACCCGCGAGGAGCGCATCGGGTCGGAGGCGCGCAGCCGCGGGACGTGGCGCCGCTGGGTGAGCCCGGTCTCAGGGTCGGCGATCCGGAAGCTGATGATGCCCAGCTTCGGATCGGCGTCGAAGGCCTGGCGCACCAGCTCCCCGGTGTCGTTGTTGGGCAGCAGTCCGTCGTCGTCCAGGAAGAGCAGTACGTCGACGCCGGAGCCGGACGGGCCGAAGGCCTCGATGCCGACGTTGCGTCCGCCGGGGATGCCCAGGTTGTCGGGCAGGTCCACGGTGCGTACGCCCTCGGGCACGTCCGTCACCGGGGCGCCGTTGCCGACGACGACCACCTCGATCGGGTCGCCGTCCTGCTTGGCGACCGAGTCGAGGAGGGCGCGCAGATCGTCGGGGCGGTTGCCCATCGTGATGATGACCGCGCCGAGCTTCATGGGCGTACTCACTTGAGCCTGCTCGAGGCCAGGATGGACACCAGGTGCAGCAGCGTCTGGAGCAGCGCGATGCCGGCCAGCACGGCGACGCCGAGGCGCGAGAAGAACAGGTCGCCCCGGACCGCGTCCAGGACGGCGAGCACCAGGATGAGCAGGGACGCCTCGATGCCGAGGACGAGCCGGTGGAACTTCAGCGCGCCGGCGGCCCGGCGGGCCAGTGCCATGCCGGACGAGCGGGGCTCGGACGCCGCCTCCTTGACCGGCGGCAGCCCGCCCTGGTGGCGGGCGACCCCGACCAGGTCGGTCTCGGCCTTGATCAGGATCGCGCCGAGCGCGGCGAGGGTGCCGAGGAAGGCCCACAGCCAGTCGATCCGCCCGGGGCCCCACAGGTCGGCGGCGCGCAGGCCGAAGCCGACCAGGACCGCCACGTCGCACAGGTAGGCACCGACGCGGTCCAGGTACACGCCGGAGAGCGAGAACTGCTTCTTCCAGCGGGCGACCTCGCCGTCGACGCAGTCGAGCAGCAGGTAGAGCTGGACCGCCACGACGCCGAGGACTGCGCCCCAGACGCCCGGCACGAGCAGGGCGGGGGCCGCGAGGACGCCGCAGAGGGTCATCAGGTAGGTCAGCTGGTTCGGCGTGACCTTGGTGGTGACCAGGCGGCGGGTGATGCGCAGGGAGATCTCGCGCATGTACAGGCGGCCGCCCCAGTGCTCGCCGCTTCGCCTGTCCTTCACGCCCTCCGGGTGAACGACCGGACGGAGTTCAGCTACTGATGGTCTTGGCATAGTCGGCGTACGCGTCCCTGATCTGATCGGTGGTGAGGTCAAGGTGCTCGAGGATGGTGAAGCGGCCCGGACGGGTCTGCGGTGCGTATTCCACGGCCTTGACGAACTCGTCCGTGGAGAACCCGATCTCCTCGGGCAGCACCGGCAGGCCGTGTCTGCGCAGCACCTCGGCGAAGAGTCCCGCGTCGTCGTGGGCACCGCGCAGATGCATCGCGAAGGCGGCACCGAGGCCCACCTGCTCGCCGTGGAGCGCTGAGCGCTTGGGGTACAGCAGGTCGAAGGCGTGGTTGATCTCGTGGCAGGCGCCGGAGGCGGGTCGGCTGTCGCCGGCCACCGACATCGAGATACCCGTCAGGACCAGCCCTTCGGCGAGGACGGTGAGGAAGGCGTCGTCGCCGATGCCGCCGGGATGCCGGAGCACTGCCTCGCCGGCCTGACGGGCCATGGCGGCGGCCAGTCCGTCGATGGATTCGCCGGTCAGCCGGTGGGAGAGCTCCCAGTCGGCGACACACGAGATGTTCGAGATCGCGTCACCGATGCCGGAACGCACATAGCGCACCGGGGCGTCGCGGACCACATCCAGGTCGATGACGACGGCGATCGGTGTGGGGACTCCGTAGGAGCCCCGGCCGTTGTCGTTGTCGAGAGTGGCGACCGGGGAGCAGAGCCCGTCGTGCGCGAGGTTCGTGGCGACCGCGACCATCGGCAGCCCGACGCGGGCCGCGGCGTACTTCGCCACGTCGATGATCTTGCCGCCGCCGAGACCGACGACCGCGTCGTACCGCTTGCCCTTGATGTCGTCGGCCAGCTTCACGGCAGAGTCGATCGTGCCGTCGGCGACCGCGTACCAGTCGGCGTCGGGCAGCAGTGGCGCGAGCTTCTCGCGCAGCGCCTGGCCGGAGCCATTGCTTATCGCGAAGGCGAGCCTGCCCGACGCCGAGATCCGCTGGTCGGCGAGGAGGCCGACCAGGTCGTCGAGGGCTCCCGTGCGGATGTCGACGACGACCGGGGACGGGATCAGCCGGGTCAGTACAGGCACGCGATTTCACGGCCCTTCGCGAGGTCGTCGTGGTTGTCGATCTCGACCCACTTGACGTCGCCGATGGGGGCCACGTCCACGGTGAAGCCGCGGTTCACGAGCTCCTGGTAGCCGTCCTCGTAGTAGAGGTCGGGGTCGCGCTCGAAGGTGGTCTTCAGCGCGTCCGCGAGCTCGTCGGCAGCCTCGGGCTCGATGAGGGTGACGCCGATGTACTCGCCGGTGGCGGTGGCCGGGTCCATCAGCTTGGTGATGCGCTGAACACCCTTGTCACCGTCCGTGATGACCTTCATCTCCTCGTCGGCGAGGTGCTTCACCGTGTCGAGGGCAAGGATGATCTTCTGGCCGTTGCCGCGGGCGGCGAGCAGGGTCCGCTCGACGGAGACCGGGTGGACGGTGTCGCCGTTGGCGAGGATGACGCCCTGCTTGAGGACGTCTCGGGCGCACCACAGGGAGTAGGCGTTGTTCCACTCCTCGGCCTTGTCGTTGTCGACGAGGGTCAGCTTGAGGCCGTACTTCGCCTCAAGGGCGGCCTTGCGCTCGTACACGGCCTCCTTGCGGTAGCCGACGACTATGGCGGCCTCGGTGAGCCCGATCTCCGCGAAGTTCCCCAGGGTGAGGTCGAGGACGGTGGTGTCGCCGTCGACGGGCACGAGGGCCTTCGGGAGCGTGTCGGTGTAGGGGCGCAGACGCCGTCCGGCACCGGCTGCCAGTACAAGGCCGATCATGCGGGTTCTCCTTCGTCATGTACGGCGGGTGCTCCGGAGGACACCCAGAAGCGGATGCTCTCGACGAGCACCACGAGTGCCACGGCCACAGCAAGGACCGTCAGCGCGGTGGTGAAGTCCGAGTTGTTGAGCAGGGCGGCCAGCAGCGCGACTGCCAGGATCCGTCCTTCGTGCCCGCCGATCGCCCGCACCAGCCAGTGCGGGGGCGCGCCCGTACCGCCGCGGATGCGGTAGACCGTGTCGTAGTGATGGTAGGCGACTGCCGCTACCAGCCCGAAAGCCGCGGGCAAAGCCCCGTTCACGTCGGCGCGGGCCGCGAGCACCAGGACAGTGCCGTACTCGGCGGCCCTGAACACCGGTGGGACGAGCCAGTCGAGTGCGCCCTTCAGGGGGCGGGCGACGGCGAGGCCCGAGGTGATGACATACACCACAGCGGCGAGGGCGGGCCAGACGGTGCCGTAGTCGGTGAAGGCGGCGGTCGCCACGAGAGCGGCGCCGCCGGCCACGGCGGTCGCGAGCGGCAGGAACCCGGGGAGGCTCCGCGCACGCGTCGTGAAGGAGCGCGCGACGGCTTCGGCGAGTGGGCCCGAGTCGGCGAGGTCCGCGAGCGCCCGGGCGGCGCGGTCGGTGCGCTGTGCCTTGCGGGTCAGCGAGCGCAGGACGCGGCCGGCGGTGGTGTAGCAGGCAGCCAGCCCGCAGCCGATCAGCAGCGCGTAGAAGACGGTGCGAGGGCTGGTCACGGCAGTGAGTACGGCGATCATCGCCCAGCGCTCACCGATCGGCAGCACGATCATCCGGCGTATCCAGACCGTCCAGCCGACGCTGTCGAGCTTGTCGGAGAGGGCCGCCGTGGGACTGGTGTTGGCCGTCGCGTCGTGGTTCGCCTCGTTGAAGGAGAAGTCGACGACGTGCCGGCAGGTCTGCAGCACCATCGCGCCGAGCGCGAGCGCCCAGACGTCATCACCGCTGCGGGCGGCGCCGAGGGCGAGGCCCGCGTAGTAGGCGTACTCCTTGGCACGGTCGAAGGTCGCGTCCAGCCAGGCGCCCATCGTCGAGTACTGCAGCGAGTAGCGGGCGAGCTGCCCGTCGGTGCAGTCCAGAACGAAGGAGAAGAGCAGCAGCAGGCCTGCCGCGATGTATCCGGCGCGGGTGCCGGTGGCCGCTCCGGCCGCCGCGATCAGCGCGGTGAGCAGCGAGGCGGTGGTGACCTGGTTGGGGGTGAATCCGCGGCGGGCGCACCAGCGGGCGAGGTAGCGCGAGTACGGGCTGATGCAGAAGGTGGTGAAGAACCCGTCGCGGGCCTTCACGGCCGAGCGCAGGCGTACAGCTTCGTCATCGACCGCGGCGATTGCCTGCCGGGCCTCATTGCGAGCCTGCGGGTCACCGGGAACGGTCGCGACGAGCGACCCCAGCTCGGGCCGGTGCACGGCGGTGCCGTCGGCGTCGAGCGCGTCGGCGAGCGCGTCGGGCAGCACCGCGGTCTGGACGGCCGACAGGGTGTCGCTGTTGTCGGCCACGCCGCCGGGCCGTGCGCCGGTCGCCGCCTCTGCGGCGGCTCCGGACGGTGCGGGTCCCTCTGCGGCGGCTCCGGACGGTGCGGGTCCGTCCGCGCGGGACGGCGTTCCGGTGCCCGCGGTGACCGACAGTGCGCGGCTCAGGGCAGTCCGCGCCTCGGGCTGCGCCGTGAGCGCGCCCGGGACCGCGGCGGCCGGGAAGCGGGGATCGGTCAGTGCCAGCCGCAGCGCGTGGACGTGCCCGACGAAATGGGGGTCGACGACGGCGACGCGGTCTGCGACCGGTACGGCGTCGATCAGCGCGGCGGTGTCCTCGGCGCCGGAGGCGACCCGTACGTCAAAGCCCAGCGACCGCAGATCGCCCTCGAGCGACGATCCGGGTACCGGCGGACCGGTGAGGATGGCGGTCGACAGACGAACTCACTCCTTGGAACTGACGGTGCGGGTGCGGCGGCCCGGCCCGGCTACGCGGGCGGCGGCACGTCGGCAGAGGCTATCGGATGAACGGAAGCGGGAGTTCACTGGCCGTTTACGTCCCGCTCGGCACGGACCGGGCCCCGAAGGGCCCGCCGCGATCATCATCGTCGATGCATGCCTCGCCCGACAAACCGCGGACCGGCAGGGCCTAGGGTGGTCGGCATGACTTGGCTGATCACAGGTGGGGCGGGGTACATCGGAGCGCATGTGGCGCGGGCCATGACGGCGGCAGGTGAGCGGGTCGTGGTCCTCGACGATGTCTCGTCGGGCGTCGCCGAGCGGCTGCCGGAGGGGATCCCGCTGGTGCGCGGGGCGGTCCTGGACCGGAAGCTGCTGGACCGCACGCTCGCCGAGCACGCTGTGACCGGTGTCGTACATCTCGCGGCGAAGAAGCAGGTCGGACAGTCCGTCGAGCAGCCGCTGCACTACTACCGTGAGAATGTGCACGGTCTGACGGTGCTCCTGGAGGCGGTCGTCGAGGCCGGCGTGAAGCAGTTCCTGTTCTCGTCATCGGCCGCCGTGTACGGCGTACCGGAGATGGACCTGATCCCCGAGTCCGCTCCGTGCGAGCCGATCAATCCGTACGGCGAGACCAAGCTCGCGGGCGAGTGGCTGGTCCGGGCGACCGGCCGGGCGCACTCCCTGTCCACCGCCTGTCTGCGCTACTTCAATGTCGCGGGGGCGGAGCGGCCGGAGCTGGCCGACACGGGGGTGTTCAACATCATTCCGATGTTCTTCGACCGGATCACCCGCGGTGAGGCTCCGCGGATCTTCGGCGCCGACTACGCGACCCCTGACGGCACCTGCATCCGTGACTACATCCATGTCTCGGATCTGGCCGACGCCCATCTCGCGGTCGCGCGCCGGCTGGCCGAGCAGGACGGCGGCGGGGATCTGACGGTCAATATCGGCCGTGGGGTCGGTGTCTCGGTGCGTGAGCTCGCCGACGTGGTGGCCGAGATCACGGGGTTCACCGACGAGCCGGTCGTCGAGCCTCGCCGTCCCGGCGATGCGGCGAAGGCCGTCGCCTCGGTCGATCTGATCGCCAAGGAGCTGGACTGGACGTCCTCGCGAGGTGTGCGCGAGATGGTCGAGTCGGCCTGGGAGGGCTGGTGTCTGCGGCACCCGGAGGCTCGGATCAAATGACCTTGTCAGCGCCCTGACCTGCGGTCATTTCCGCAGGTCAGGCGATATGACAACGGTGTTCAGTGCCGTGTTGCCCGATACCCCCCACCCGTAGTTGACTGAGGTCTCGGCAGATCGTTTCGACGACCAGGAGGCGTCCTCATGGGGGCTGGGCACGATCACGGGCACTCGCACGGCGGACCGCCGCCGACCGGCACCGCGGCCGCGGCCTACCAGGGGCGCCTGCGCATCGCGCTGACGATCACGCTGGGCGTGATGGTCCTGGAGATCGTCGGCGGTGTGCTCTCCGGCTCCCTCGCCCTGATCGCCGACGCCGCCCATATGGCGACGGACGGGGTCGGCCTCGCCATGGCGCTGCTGGCGATCCACTTCGCCAACCGCCCGGCCGTACAGAACCGCACCTTCGGCTACGCACGGGCCGAGATCCTCGCGGCCCTCGCCAACTGTCTGCTGCTCCTCGGGGTCGGCGGCTATCTGCTGTACGAGGCGGTGCAGCGCTTCATCACCCCTGCCGAGACCAAGGGCGCGCTGACCATCGCCTTCGCCCTCATCGGTCTCGTCGCCAACATGATCTCGCTGTCCCTGCTGGTGCGCGGCCAGAAGGAGAGCCTCAATGTGCGCGGGGCGTATCTGGAGGTGCTCGCGGACACGCTCGGCTCGCTCACAGTGCTGGTCTCGGCCGGCATCATCATCGCCACCGGCTGGCAGGCGGCCGACCCCATCGCGTCACTGCTCATCGGCCTCATGATCGTGCCGCGCACCTGGAAACTGCTGCGGGAAACCCTCAACGTCCTGCTGGAGGCGGCTCCCCAGGGCGTCGACATGGGCGAGGTGCGGGCGCACATCGTCGCTCTTCCCGGCGTGGAGGACGTGCACGATCTGCACGCCTGGACGATCACCTCCGGGATGCCGGTGCTCTCCGCGCATGTGGTGGTGAGTCAGGGCGCCCTGGACTCAGTCGGGCACGAGAAGATGCTGCACGATCTGCAAGGCTGCATCGGGGATCACTTCGATGTCGAGCACTGCACTTTCCAGCTGGAGCCCGTTGGCCATGCGGAGCACGAGGCCAAGCTCTGTCACTGAGCGCTGCTAGTCTGACCGCCACGCTTGAGAGGAGCTGAGTTGATGACCGTCGCAGTGCAGGCTGCCCCGCGCAGCGCCACGCCTGGTCCGTCCTCGGCTTCCGGGCTCCCGGCCGACCTGATCTCGCATCACGTGATCACGCACGTCTGACCTGATCACGTATCTCTGATCTGATCTCGTACGACTGACCTGATCTCGTACGCCGGCCGGAGCCCGCACACACTCAAGGGTTCCCACGTTGTCCGACAACACTCTCCACGACGCTTTCTTCGCCCTGCATCACGGTCTTCCGCGGCAGGGCCCCGGTTCCGACAACACCTCCCGTCGGCTGCTCGCCCTCGCCGGGCCACTGCCGACGCGTCCGCGCGTGCTCGATCTGGGCTGCGGCCCCGGCCGGTCCGCCCTGCTGCTGGCCGCCGAGGCCGGTGCGCAGACGACGGCAGTCGATCTGCACGAGCCGTTCCTCGACGAGCTACGGCAGACCGCCGAGGCCCGCGGACTCGGTGACGCGATCCGCACCATCAAGGCCGACATGGCCGAACTCCCTTTCCCCGACGGCTCGTTCGACCTCGTCTGGGCGGAGAGCTCCGCGTACAGCATCGGCTTCGACACCGCTCTGCGGCAGTGGCGGCGGCTGCTCTCGCCGGGCGGCTCACTGGTTCTCACCGAGTGCGAGTGGACCGCCGGGAACCCCTCGGCCGAGGCCCGTGCCTTCTGGGACCAGCACTACGCACTGCGTACCACCGTCGAGAACACCTCCGCGGCGGTCGCGGCGGGATACACCGTCCTCGGGGTGCACCGCCAGCCCGAGAGCGACTGGGACGAGTACTACGGCCCACTCGGCGAGCGGGCCGACGCCGCGGATGCCGCGGCTCCCGGCATGGCGCAGGCGCTCGCGGCCACCCGGGCGGAGATCGCCATGCGCCGTGAGCACGGCACGGAGTACGGCTACACCGGCTACGCGCTGCGTCCCGCCGACGCACGCTGGCGCACCCGGCCGGAGACGGCGGCCGACATCCCGGCCGTGCGCGCCGTCAATGCCGCGGCGTTCGCGACCCCGGAGGAGGCAGGCCTGGTGGACGCGCTGCGTCTCGACGGTGCGGCGTGGCTGCCAGGGACGTCGTATGTCGCCGAGGCGGCGGACGGCACGGTGGCGGCGTACGCACTGCTCACCCGGTGCCATGTGGAGGACGTTCCGGCGGTGGCGCTCGCGCCGGTCGCGGTGGCTCCCGAGCACCAGCGCAAGGGCGCCGGCCAGGCGGTCGTCCGGGCTGTGCTGGATCTGGCCAGGGTGCGCGGAGAGCGGCTCGTCCTGGTCCTCGGGCATCCCGGCTACTACCCGAGGTTCGGCTTCGAACCGGCCTCACGGTACGGAATCAGGCCAACCTTCGAGGTTGCCGACGAGGCCATGATGGTCCTTGTGCTCGACGGCTCCGGGGGCGTGCCACGCGGCACGATCCGCTATCCGGCGGCTTTCGGGGTCTGATGAGTTCTGATGAATTCTGGTGAGTAGGGTCGCCCTCGCCGCGTGCCGACGCGGCGAGGGCGGACATGCCCGGGCTGCCGAAGTACGGACAAGCCGCTTTTGTGCGGCAGACTGGGCAGGCCCCGCAGGGCCGAGGACCGAAGCGAAGGATGGGTATGCCGACCACACCAGCCACCGCGGCGAACAGCTCGTCGAACGGCGCACCAGAAGCGATCCTGCTCGAACTGGTCGACGAGCACGGCACCACCATCGGCACCGCGGAGAAGCTCTCCGCACATCAGGCGCCCGGACAGCTGCACCGGGCGTTCTCCGTGTTCCTCTTCGACGAGCAGGGGCGGCTGCTGCTCCAGCGTCGCGCGTTGGGCAAGTACCACTCCCCCGGTGTCTGGTCGAACACCTGCTGCGGCCACCCGTACCCCGGCGAGGCCCCGTTCGCGGCCGCCGCCCGGCGTACGTACGAGGAGCTGGGCATCTCGCCCTCGCTGCTCGCCGAGGCGGGCACGGTCCGCTACAACCACCCCGACCCGGACTCGGGCCTGGTCGAGCAGGAGTACAACCACCTCTTCGTCGGGCTGGTGCAGGCTCCGCTGCGGCCGGACCCGGAGGAGGTCGGCGAGACGGCCTTCGTGACGCCGAAGGAGCTGGCCGACCGGCATGCGGAGGCGCCGTTCTCCGCGTGGTTCATGACCGTGCTGGACGCGGCGCGGCCGGCGATCAAGGAGCTCACGGGGCCGTCCGGCGGCTGGTGAGGCAAGCCGGGTCGGCAGTAGGTCCTCGGTCCAGCACAAGCGGTCAAGCGGTCTACAGCGGCGCGCTGTCGCCGACCGGTTTCAGCGGCAGCGCGGCCCAGATGATCTTGCCGCCGCTCGCGGTGTGCTCGACGTCGCAGGATCCGCCTGCCTCCAGGGTGATCTCCCGTACGAGCAGCAGACCGCGGCCGCCCGTCTGCCCGTAGTCCTTCTCCAGCGCCTTGGGCCGGTACGGGTGGTTGTCCTCCACGGAGACGCGGATCCACTCCGCGCCGATGGCGACCTCGACGGCAACCTCGGGCGAGAGCAGGGCGGCGTGCCGTACGGCGTTGGTGACCAGTTCGGACACGATCAGCAGCAGTCCCTGGACGAGATCGTCCCCGACCGGTACGCCTTGGCGGTTCAGTAGATCGCGTACGGCATGCCTGGCCTGTGGGACCGATATGTCGACGGCAGGAGCCGTGAACCGCCAGACGCCCTCGTACGACAGTGGCCGGGCCGGGACGCTCCCACGGCTCTCCATAGTCCGGCACCCACCCTCGGATCGATTGCCACTGACCATCGAGTAATAAGTGTTGGGAGTCAGTTGGTCCGGACCGGGCTGCTGAGCAGAAGTCAGCGCCAATCGACGGTTTTTGACCGGGTGCGTATGACAGCATCAGCTGCGCGACTGTTCCTGATCTCCTTCTGGCCGCTTCGTCAGATCCGTGACCACGCTCACCTAACGATCATAGGTTCGGGTCCGGCGGATAGCATCCGGCTCATGGAGCCGCCCCAGTCGTCCGAGCCGTCCGAGCCGCCCGAGCCGCCCGAGCCGCAGCCGCAGTTGACGCACACCGTCGCGGACGGTGTCGCCACCGTCGTCATCAGCAATCCCGCCAAGCGCAATGCCATGACCGCCGGGATGTGGCGGACTCTGCCCGAGCTGCTCGGGCAGCTGGCGGCGGACGAGGAGGTACGGGCGCTGGTGCTGACAGGCGAGGGCCCGACCTTCTGCGCCGGCGCCGACATCTCCTCCCTGCGCGAGCCCGGCCAGGACCCGCAGTCGCTGGCCGTGCGAGCCGAGGAGGCACTCGCCGCGTTCCCGAAGCCGACGCTGGCCGCGGTGCGCGGCTACTGCGTGGGCGGCGGCTGCCAGCTGGCCGCGGCGTGCGATCTGCGGTTCGCGGAGGAGGGCGCGCTGTTCGGGGTGACGCCGGCGAAGCTGGGAATCGTCTACCCCTCCTCGTCCACCCGGCGGCTGGTCTCGCTGGTGGGTCCTGCCGCCGCCAAGTATCTGCTGTTCTCCGCCGAGTTGATCGATACGGAGCGGGCGCTGCGGACCGGTCTGCTGGACGAGGTGCTGCCGGGCGGCCAACTGGGGAAGCGGGTGGCGGAGTTCACCAGAATCATCGCGTCGCGCTCCCAGCTCACCCAGGCCGCGGCGAAGGAGTTCGCGACGGGCCGCACCGACCGTGACACGCACTGGGAGGAGCAGGCGCGCGTCAGCGGCGACCTCACGGAGGGGGTCGCCGCCTTCCTGGAGCGCAGAGTGCCCCGGTTCACCTGGACCGCCTGACCGGATGGCCGGATGGCCGGATGGCCGGATGGCCGGATGGCCGGATGGCCTATCGGAGGATGAAGCGGCTCTTCGTACGGAACTCCTCGACCAGGGCTGCCGGGGCCTTCTGCGGTGATCCGGCGTCGTACGGCGGCTGAGGGTCGTATTCGGTGAGCAGCTGTACGGCCTGCGCGTGCTCGTCGTCCGCGATCCTGCCGACCAGGGTGAGCCCCATGTCGATGCCGGACGAGACGCCCGCGGCCGTGACGTACTTGCCGTCGGTGACGACACGTTCGCCGGTGGGCTCGGCGCCGAACTGGCGCAGGAAGTCAAGGGCCAACCAGTGCGAGGTGGCCGGGCGGCCCTTGAGCAGGCCGGCCGCGGCGAGCAGCAGCGAGCCGGTACAGACCGAGGTCGTCCAGGTCGTGGTGGCGTCGACGGCGCGCAGCCAGCCCAGCAGGATCTCGTTCTCCATCTGGTCGCTCTGGCCGGGGCCGCCGGGGACGACGACGATGTCCGGGCTGCTCACCTCGGCGAAGGTCTTCGCGGCGACGAGCGCGAGGTCGCCGCGGTCGTTGGTGACCGGTCCGGTGTGCTCGGCGACGAAAACCACCTCGGCGCCGGGGAGGCGGCAGAGCATTTCGTAGGGCCCTACGGTGTCCAGCGCGGTGAAGCGGTCGAAGAGAACAATGGCGATCTGCATGGTGGTCGGTCCCTCTCGGTTCGGGTTCTTCCCGGTTCTGCGGGCTTCTGCAGGCTCTGCGACTGCTTCGGGCTACTTCGGGGTCAGGGTGCGAAAGCGGCGCCGGTATTCGGCCGGTGCCGTGCCGAGGGTCTTGACGAAGGCGCGGCGCATGGCCTCAGGAGTGCCGTAGCCGCAGCTGCGCGAGATCTCCTCCACGCCGTCGGGGCTGTCCTCCAGGAGCCGGCGCGCCTGTTCCAGACGGACCCGTTCGACGTAGCGGCCCGGTGTCATGCCCGTCTCCTTCTGGAAGGCGCGGGCGAAGTGGCGCGGCGAGAGCCGGGCGCGGGCGGCGAGTGCCTCGACCGAGAGGTCCTCTTCCGGATGCTCGGTGATGTGCTGCTGCACGTCACGCAGCGGCTCCCGCCGCGCGGTCTGTGCGGCGAGCTGGACACTGAACTGCGCCTGGTTTCCGGGCCGCCTGAGGAAGACGACGAGATGGCGGGCGACGGTCAGCGCGATGTCCCGGCCGAGATCCTCCTCGACCAGGGCGAGGGCGAGGTCGATGCCGGAGGTGACACCGGCCGAGGTGGCCAGCTTTCCGTCGCGTACGAAGATCGGGTCCGGGTCGACGTCGACGGCCGGGTAGCGGCGGGCGAGGTGGTCGCAGGTGGCCCAGTGCGTGGTGGCCCGGTGACCGTCGAGCAGACCGGCCTCGGCCAGCAGCAGGGCTCCCGTGCAGACGGACACCAGACGCTCGGCTCGCGGGGCGTGGACGCGCAGCCAGTCGATGAGGCGCGGGTCCGGGGTACGGGTGCCGTTGCCGCCGGGGACCAGCAGCGTATGGGGGTCGGCGGCGTCGGTGAGGCTGCTGTCCGGGACGAGCGTGAGGCCGCTGGAGGTACGGATCGGGGCACCGTCCAGGGACGCGGTGCGGATCTCGTACGCGCCGCCCGCCGCCGTGCTCGCGCCCGCGAGGACTTCGACCGGGCCGGTCACATCGAGGCTCTGCAGGTCGTCGAAGAGAACGACGAGTACGGATCGCTGGGTCATGGTGTCCATGCTTCGACGCGGCGGAGATGGCCGCAATGACGAGTACCCCACCTTTCCTGCCATGAGCACGGACTTCACTACGTACCAACCAGTCGGTAACATTCTGCCTATGAGCTCTCTGCCCGCGCGCGCCGGCCGCCGCTGCCACAACGCCCTCAACCCGATGCACTCGACGGTCTACTTCTCGCCCGACTTCACGAAGGAGCTCGCTCGGCTCGGCGTCGAAGACTCGAGCGCCGCCTACTTCGCCGGGCGCGGCGCCGCGATGGGCGCCGTCGGGCCGGGTGCGGTCGCCGCGGCCTTCTACAACTTCAACCACGAGCTGATCGCCCGGCATCTGCCCGCGGTGTGGGACACCGCATCCCCCGAGGCCGTGCTGGAGGCGCGGCTGCGCGCCGTGGACAGCACGTTGCGGCGGCTGCTCGGTGACGAGGTCGTCGCGTCGAAGGAGCTGGCGGAGGCCGCAGAGCTCGCGCTGCGCGCCGCCGAGGCGGGCACCCGGCACGCCCGGCCGCTGTACGCGGCGCACGCCGATCTTCCCGTGCCCGAGGAGCCGCACCTCGCCTACTGGCATGCCGCGACCCTGCTGCGCGAGCACCGCGGGGACGCCCATCTCGTGGCGCTGCTCTCCGCAGAGCTCGACCCTGTCGAGGCCCTGGTGAGCCACACCGCCACCGGCAAGGGCATGGCTCCGCGCTGGATTCTGGCCACGCGCGGCTGGCGGCGTGCGGACTGGGAGGCGGCCGAGGGACGGCTGCGCGAACGTGGACTGCTGGACGGCGAGGGCGAGTTGACCGAGGCGGGTGCGGCGCTCCGGACCGATCTCGAGGAGCACACGGACCGCCTCGACCGGGCGCCGTACGAGCACCTGGGCGCCGAGGGCACCGAGCGGCTCACCGAGCTTGCGCGCGGCTTCCTGATGACCGCGGTGGCAGCGGGCGCGTTCCCCGCGAACCTCAGCGGCAAGGGCTGACGCCGCTCGATCGGCTCGGCGATCGCCACTGTGGTGACGCTCCCCTTCCGGCTGCCGGCCCGTCTCTTCGGCGGAGCCTCGGGAAGCGGCCGCCGAAGCCGCCACGTCTGAGGCGGCGCGCGACACGGCACCCGGCCACCCGGCACAATGCACTGTCAAGCACAGCCAGCACGAGAAGGCGAGTCGGGAAACCGTGACGACGTCCATCGAAGGCAGGATCGCCGAGGAGCTCGGCGTACGCGAGCGGCAGGTGAAGGCGGCCGTCGAGCTGCTCGACGGCGGGTCGACCGTGCCGTTCATCGCGCGCTACCGCAAGGAAGCGACCGAGATGCTCGACGACGCGCAGCTGCGCACGCTCGAGGAGCGGCTGCGGTATCTGCGGGAGCTCGAGGAGCGGCGGGCCGCGATCCTGGAGTCCGTACGCGAGCAGGGCAAGCTGGACGAGGCGCTCGAGGCGCAGATCCGGAGCGCCGACACCAAGGCGCGTCTTGAGGACATCTACCTGCCGTTCAAGCCGAAGCGGCGGACGAAGGCGCAGATCGCCCGCGAGGCCGGCCTCGAGCCGCTCGCCGAGGGGCTGCTCGGCGACCCGTCGGTGGAGCCGCTCGCGGCCGCGGCGGCCTTCGTGGACGCGGAGAAGGGTGTGGCGGACGCCGCCGCGGCGCTGGAGGGCGCGCGAGCGATTCTGACGGAGCGTTTCTCCGAGGACGCCGACCTGATCGGCGAGCTGCGCGAGCGGATGTGGACGCGGGGCCGGCTCACGGCCAAGGTGCGCGACGGCAAGGAGGAGGCGGGCGCCAAGTTCGCCGACTACTTCGACTTCGCGGAGCCGTTCAAGGAGCTGCCCTCGCACCGGGTGCTCGCCATGTTCCGTGGCGAGAAGGAGGAGATCCTCGACCTGGTGCTGGAGCCCGAGGAGCCGTCGGAGCAGCCAGGGCCTTCGACGTACGAAGGGATGGTCGCCCGGCGTTTCCACATCGCAGCCCCCGGGGAACAGCGCCGTCCCGGCGACAAGTGGCTCGCGGACACGGTGCGGTGGGCCTGGCGGACACGGATCCTGGTGCATCTGGGCATCGATCTGCGGCTGCGGCTGCGTACGGCCGCCGAGGACGAGGCGGTACGGGTCTTCGCGGCGAACCTGCGGGATCTGCTGCTGGCCGCGCCGGCCGGCACGCGGGCGACGCTCGGACTCGACCCCGGTTTCCGTACGGGGGTGAAGGTCGCCGTCGTCGATGCGACGGGCAAGGTCGTCGCGACGGACGTCATCCACCCGCACGTCCCGGCGAACAGATGGGACGAGTCGCTGGCAAAGCTGGCGCGTCTCGCCAAGGAGCACTCGGTCGATCTGATCGCGATCGGCAACGGCACGGCGTCCCGCGAGACCGACAAACTCGCCGGTGAACTGTGCGCCAAGCAACCGGAGTTGGGCCTCACCAAGGTGATGGTCTCGGAGGCCGGCGCTTCGGTGTACTCCGCGTCCGCGTTCGCCTCGCAGGAACTGCCCGACATGGATGTGTCGCTGCGCGGGGCCGTCTCCATCGCGCGCCGTCTCCAGGACCCGCTGGCGGAGCTGGTGAAGATCGACCCCAAGTCGATCGGTGTCGGCCAGTACCAGCACGATCTGTCCGAGGTGAAGCTCTCCCGTTCGCTGGACGCGGTCGTGGAGGACTGTGTGAACGGCGTCGGCGTCGACGTCAACACCGCGTCCGCACCGCTGCTTTCACGGGTGTCGGGCATCGGCACCGGCCTCGCCGAGAACATCGTCGCGCACCGCGACTCCAACGGTCCCTTCCGCTCGCGCAAGGCGCTCAAGGACGTGGCACGGCTCGGCCCCAAGGCGTACGAGCAGTGCGCGGGCTTCCTGCGGATCCGGGGCGGGGACGACCCGCTCGACGCCTCCAGCGTGCACCCGGAGGCGTATCCGGTGGTCCGGCGGATGGTCAAGGCCGTCGGCGACGAGGTGGCCTCGCTGATCGGCAACGCACCGGTCCTGCGCTCGCTGAAGCCGGCGGAGTTCGTGGACGAGACGTTCGGTCTGCCGACGGTGACGGACATCCTGCGGGAGCTGGAGAAGCCGGGGCGCGACCCGCGGCCGGCGTTCAAGACGGCCACCTTCAAGGAGGGCGTGGAGAAGCTCGGCGACCTTGCGCCCGGGATGGTTCTGGAGGGCGTGGTGACCAATGTCGCGGCATTCGGCGCTTTCGTGGACGTCGGTGTCCACCAGGACGGTCTGGTCCATGTGTCGGCGATGTCCAAGACCTTCGTCAAGGACCCGCGGGATGTGGTGAAGCCGGGCGACGTGGTGAAGGTGAAGGTCATCGACATCGACATCCCGCGCAAGCGGATCGCGCTGACGCTGCGGCTGGAGGACGAGGCCGCGCCGAAGACGGGCGGCGGCCCGAAGCAGCGTGAGCGGGGTGAGCGCGGCGGCCGTCCGCCGCAGCAGCGCCGTCAGCAGGGCGGGCAGGGCGGCCAGGGCGGCCGCGGCGGGGACCGTGGCGGCGACCGCCAGGCTCCGGCGCCGGCGAACAGCGCGATGGCGGACGCGCTGCGGCGCGCAGGCCTCGCGGATCCCAAGCGGCGCGGCTGACCACGCACGCGGGGCCCCGCCACCGGACGGTGACGGGGCCCCGCGTCGTTTTTGCGTTCTCACCCCGGTGAGTGGTCACCGGTGCCCGGCGGACGCCGGCGGACTGTGCCGGCCGGACCCCGCTCGACGGCGATCAGTGTTCCGTGATCTTTCCTCCGGACACCTCGATACGGCGCGTGGTGTGGACCGCGTCGAGCATCCGGCGGTCGTGCGTGACCAGCAGCAGCGTGCCGGTGTACGAGTCGAGCGCGGACTCCAGCTGCTCGATCGCCGACAGGTCGAGGTGGTTGGTCGGCTCGTCGAGTACGAGGAGATTGACGCCGCGGCCCTGGAGCAGCGCCAGTGCGGCGCGGGTGCGCTCGCCGGGGGAGAGCGTGGTCGCCGGGCGCAGTACGTGGTCCGCCTTCAGGCCGAACTTGGCCAGCAGGGTGCGGACTTCGGCCGGTTCGGTCTCCGGGACGGCCGCGCAGAAGGCGTCGAGCAGGGTTTCGGTGCCGTAGAAGAGGCCGCGGGCCTGGTCGACCTCGCCGACCACGACGCCCGAGCCGAGCGAGGCGTGCCCCGCGTCGAGGCTGAGGCGGCCGAGCAGGGCGGCGAGCAGGGTGGACTTGCCCGCGCCGTTGGCTCCGGTGATGGCGACCCGGTCCGCCCAGTCGATCTGCAGGTCGGCCGGGCCGAAGCTGAAGTCGCCCCGGCGGACCTCCGCGCTGCGCAGGGTCGCGACGACCGATCCCGAGCGCGGGGCCGACGCGATCTCCATACGGAGTTCCCACTCCTTGCGGGGCTCCTCCACCGTGTCGAGGCGTTCGATCATGCGCTGCGTCTGGCGGGCCTTCGCGGCCTGCTTCTCGCTGGCCTCGCTGCGGAACTTGCGGCCGAGCTTGTCGCTGTCGGTGGCCTTGCGGCGGGCGTTCTTGACGCCCTTGTCCATCCAGGACCGCTGCATCTGCGCCCGGCCCTCGAGCGCCGCCTTCTTGTCGGCGTACTCCTCGAAGCCCTCGCGGGCGTGCCGGCGGGCGGTCTCCCGCTCCTCCAGGTACGCCGAGTATCCGCCGCCGTACAGGGTGATCTGCTGCTGTGCGAGATCGAGTTCCAGGACCTTGGTGACGGTGCGGGTGAGGAACTCACGGTCGTGGCTGATGACCACGGTGCCGGCGCGCAGGCCCTGGACGAAGGCCTCCAGGCGCTCGAGACCGTCCAGGTCGAGGTCGTTGGTGGGCTCGTCGAGCAGGAAGACGTCGTAGCGCGACAGAAGAAGCGAGGCGAGGCCGGCGCGGGCCGCCTGGCCGCCGGAGAGACCGGTCATCGGCTGGTCGAGCCCTACGGTCAGACCGAGCGAGTCGGCGACCTCCTCGGCGCGCTCGTCGAGGTCCGCGCCGCCGAGGTCCAGCCAGCGTTCCAGGCTGGTGGAGTACGCGTCGTCGGCGCCGGGCGCGCCGTCGACGAGCGCCTGGGTCGCCTCGTCCATGGCGATCTGGGCGGCGGTGACGCCGGTACGGCGGGCGAGGAAGTCCCGTACGGTCTCCTCCGCCCGCCGCTCGGGCTCCTGCGGCAGATGGCCGACGGTGGCGGTGGGCGGGGAGATCTTCAGCTCGCCCTGTTCAGGACTGTCGAGTCCGGCGAGCAGGCGGAGCAGGGTCGATTTGCCGGCGCCATTGACACCGACGAGGCCGATCACATCGCCGGGCGCGACGACGAGGTCGAGCCCGGAGAAGAGCGAGCGGTCGCCGTGTCCTGCGGCGAGATCCTTGGCGACGAGGGTTGCTGTCATCAGATGGCTGATCCTAACGGGACGCTTTCACAGGAGGCCCGCCAGCCGGTACAGGGCCAGAGATCCCGCGACCGCGACATTGAGGCTGGCGCCGGTGCCGACCATGGGGATCTCGACGCATTGGTCGAGCAGGTCGAGTGCCTCGGGCGGGATGCCTTTCTGTTCGTGGCCCAGGACCATGACGGTGGGCTGCCGGGCGGCGGGCAGGTCGCCGAGTCGTACGGCTTCGTCCGCGAGCTCCACCCCGATGATCCGCGCGCCCCGCTCACGCTGCCGTGCGAGCCAGCCCAGCGGGTCGCCGGTCCAGTGCACGCAGAGCGGTTTGCGCAGGGTGTTGCCGCGGGCCAGGGCCTCGGGCACCCACGGGAAACGCGGCACGGTGAGACAGGCACCGACGGCGTCGCAGGTACGGGCGAGGGTGCCGAGGTTGGCCCCGTGCAGCGGCCAGAGGGGCGCGGCGTACAGGTGATCCCAGCAGGAGTGGGCGCGGGGACGACGGGTGCGGCGAAGTTCCTCGCGGGTACGGGTGCGGATGGAGGGTCCGCCGTCGCGGCCGCTCATCGCCCGCACGGCTCTGGTTGCCACCCCCGGCCGTGCCCACGGTCACCCCGGTCGACGGACGGAGTCCGGCGCAGCGCCCCGATGCCCATGAGGCCCCCCAGGGCCGAACGGCGCGAGGGACGCGTCCGCGAAAGGCCGGCGGGTCCGCCGTCGCGGCCGCTCATCGCCTCCAGGCCGCTCGCGGCGAAGGGCCGAGTCCGGGGCCACCCGGGCCGGCGGACGGAGTCCGGCGCGAGGGGCGCGTCCGGGAAAGGCCGGCGGGCCCATGGTTCAGTCGATGCATCATGCGTGGCGATTCGCGGCTCGCCCGGGCCATCGTCGGTGTCAGTGCACCATCGGTGCGACCAGCACGCTCCCCGTGGTGCGTGCCACAAGGAAGGATTGCCCCTTCACCGCCCGCGCGTCCACCGGAATTCGGTGCTCCCCCGGCTCCAGCATCCCGTCGAACAGCTCCCGCGTATGCGTGCGGTAGAGCCGGTCGAGGCGGTACGCCACCAGTCGCACCCGGCACGCCGAGGTCACCTCCACGTCCGCCGCGTCGTCCGACATCGTCAGCCGGGTCAGCCGACGGCGCTCCAACGGGCCGCGGTCCAGGGCGTGTTCGATCTGCGCGACCAGCAGCGGAATGATCGGGGCGAGCCCATCGACGTACGCGACCCGCACCTGAGCCCGCTCGAACGCCGCACGCACCTCCGCACGATCCCGCTCGCCGACCGCGCGCCCGAAAGCGACCGCACCATAGGTGCGCAGCTCCTCCGCGGGAACGCCGGCCGCGTCGCTCGTGATCTCCGCGCCGATGCCGATGGTCCGCAGGGCCGCGGCGAGCTTCGCCAGCACGGCCACCCGCGCGCCGATCAGCAGCACCCGGCGGCGCACAGGCCCGGCGTCCCCGCCGTCCGTCAGCAGCCGTTCCAGCTCGGCCCGGTACTCATCACCGCGGAAGCGGAACGGCCCCATCCCGTGGTAGCCGTTGAGTTCCAGGTCCGCTCTCTCGTCCGTCTGCCAGGCGAAGTCCCGCCACACGATGTCGTCCCCGTCGCGCTCGATGACGGCGGTCACCGCTCCGCATTCGATGCCTTCGCACTCGGGACAGCCGTAGATCACACAGCGCCCGCCCTCCAGCGGCGCCGGGCACTCCAGCAGCAGCATGCGCACATGGGCGGTGAAGATCGCCGGCGGTACGTCGGAGGCCAGCGGCGAGACCGCGTCGAGGTCGGAGAGCTGGAACAGCAACGGCCGCCCGTCGACGATGAAGTCCATGAAGTCCCGGTGCACTTGGTAGCCACCATCCGCGAGGACTCCGCCGGCCCGCATCGCCGGCGCCAGCCCGAAGGTCGCGTACTCGGCAGACATGTCCTGAGTATCCCCAGTTATGGGGTGATCTGAGCACGGCATCCGGCATTGGGCTACGGTCCCGCCATGAGCGGCGATGTGACGGTGGTGGGCGGCGGGGTCATCGGGCTGACGACGGCCATAGTGCTGGCGGAGAGCGGCCGCCGCGTACGGGTGTGGACGCGGGACGCGGCGGAGGAGACCACATCGGCGGTGGCGGGCGCGCTGTGGTGGCCGTACCGCATTCAGCCGGAGAGGCCGGTCGGCGACTGGTCGATCGCCTCGCTGCGGGTGTACGAGAAGCTGGCAGCCCGCCCGGAGGAGACCGGCGTACGCCTGGTCGCGGGCGTCCAGGCCGGTGAGCGGCTGACAAGGCTGGGGTCGTGGGCCGCGCAGGTGGAGGGGTTGCGCGAGGCGCGAGCGAGGGAGCTGCCGCAGGGGTACGACTGCGGGCTGTGGGCGCGGATCCCGCTGATCGACATGCCGGTTCATCTGGCCTGGCTGCGACGGCGGTTCGAGGCGGCGGGCGGCACGCTGGAGACCCGTACGGTCGGCGGTTTCGCCGAGGCGGCCGAGGAGGCGCGGGTCGTGGTCAACTGCACGGGGATCGCGGCGAGGCGGCTGGTGCCTGACGATCGAGTGCGCGCGGTGCGCGGGCAGTTGGTGCTGGTGGAGAACCCGGGGATCGAGGAGTGGTGCACCGCGGTCGACCATGCCTCGGACAGGACGACGTACTTCTTTCCGCAGCCGGGGCGGCTGATCCTCGGCGGCACGGCAGACGAGGACGACTGGCGGCTCGAGCCCGATCCCGCGACGGCCGAGGAGATCGTCGCGCGCTGTGCGCTGATCCGTCCGGAGATCGCGGATGCGCGGATCCTCGGACACCGGGTGGGCCTGCGTCCGGCACGGACCGAGGGCGTACGGATCGAGGCCGGACCCCTGCCCGGCGGCGGCCTGCTGGTGCACAACTACGGGCACGGGGGCGCGGGTGTCACGGTCGCCTGGGGCTGCGCGGAGGCGGCGGCCCGGCTGGTGCCGTAGGCGCGCGGGCTCCGGTGGCGTACGGCGCCGCGGACGGACGCACATGCGGCACCGCCCGCCCCGACAGGAGCGGGCGGTGCCGCACGGCCGGGAAACTACGCGTTGTTGTCAGCGTCCTCGCACTGCTGGGCCTTGGCCCGCAGCGCGTTCGCCGTGGCGTGCAGCCGCCTGTACTCCTCGATCTTGCGCGCGGCGCGCGCCCGCTCCGCGGCCTGCTCGGTCTTCGCGGCCTCCTGGCGGAGCTCCGCCGGGTTGCAGGTGATGACACCCCTCGCGGACACGGCCGACACGGCGGATTCCGTGCCGGTGCCGGCAGCCTGCGCGGGCGCGGCGGCGAACAGCAGTCCACCGGCCATCGCCGTGGTCACTGCGAGCATGGTTGTACGACGCATCTCATTCTCCAAGTACAAAGTCGTGCGCCCCCGTTGGGCGTGTTGTTCAATACTCGCCGGTAACTTTAGCCGACGTGATCACGCGGTCCCGTACCGGCCGCTTCAACACGCGGTGACCGCCTCCCCCGAGGCGAGGTGGTAGGTCGCACGGGCATCGAGCAGCAGCGGGATCAGCTCGCGCCGGGACTGCCGCAGCGGCACGAAGGCCCCTTCACCGACCGGCCGCACCATGACACCGTGCAGGGCCAACTCGTCCTTGACGTCCGCATACTGCGCCGCGTCCAAGCGGTAGCCGCAGGGTGGATCGGCGAGGATCTGCTCCGGCTTCGCCGGGTCGTTGTCGGCGCCGCCGAGATAGACCGGGCCGCGGTCCTTGAACCCCGCCAGCCGGGCACCGGTGGTCGCGGTCTCGATCCGGGTGCGCCGTTCGTCGGCGAACGAGAACAGCCCGCCCAGAGCGTCGAGTTGGCTGGCCACCCGGCGCCGGTTGTTCAGCGACGCGTCGGCCTTCTCCGCATCGGTCACGGGATCGACGCGGCTCTCGATGAGGAGACCCACCGCGTTCTTGACGCCGGCGGCATTGCGCAGGATGCGCTCCTGACCGTCTCCGGCGGTCTGCTTGATGGGATCGCCGGTGACCGGGTCGGTCCAGATGCCGTAGGTGCCGGTACTGAAGCCGCCTTCGTGCGCGGCCGGGCGGACGTACCGGTCGGAGAGTATCTGCGACTCC
Organism: Streptomyces sp. NPDC060064; assembly: GCF_042736455.1. NCBI lineage: Bacteria > Bacillati > Actinomycetota > Actinomycetes > Kitasatosporales > Streptomycetaceae > Streptomyces > Streptomyces sp. NPDC060064. Next base: position 49,090 of record NZ_JBHWWF010000018.1, on the reverse strand, counting down.
TGGTGGACCTTGGCGTCGGTGTTGAGATTGCGCGGCCAGAGGTCGAAGAGATCCTTGTCGTAGTACGGCGGGGTGGCGCCGTACTCGTGCAAGTCGTAGATGACGTCCGGGCGTTGGTCACGGACAACCGCCGCCATCGCCCGCCCCTCGGCGGTCTGCAGAGCGATGTGGTCGCGGTTGATGTCGACGCCGTCGGAGTTGCCGCGGGTGTCCGCGGCCCGCCCGTCCGGGTTGGCCGTGGGGACGACGAGAATCCGTGTCCGGGACAGCAGGCGCCGGGTCTCGCTGTCCCTCGCATACGCCAGATCGCGTATCCGGCTCAGACAGGCGTCGCGGCCCGAGGGCTCGTCGCCGTGCTGACTGCAGATCAGCAGCACCGTGTTCGAGGTGTGCTGCGCGCCGATGCGTACGAGCTGCAGCGGACGGCCCTGCTTCGTCGTCCCGATCCGGCCGACCGACACCCGGTCGCTGCCCCGGTCGACGGCGGCGAGGAACTCCTGCTCCTCGGGCTGACTGGTCCAGCGCGCGCCGTTGCTGGTCTCGAAGCCGGTACGGGGCAGGGCGTGCGCCGCCTCGGCCGGCGCCGTCACCAGCGGCACTGCCAGCGCCGCGACCGTGACGGCGAAGGCGAGCGTGCGGATACGGAACTTCATCGGCTGCCGCCTCCCGGGATCGGGCGGATGGCTCGCGGCTCGGCCACACCGCTGAGCCGGGACGGGCTCGGGGCAACCGCTGCGGCGGACCCGGCGGTGGCACGCACAAAAGCGGCCGCACCGCCGACGATCGGCAGCCGCGCCGACGTCCGGGCCAGATCGAGGCTGAGCGTCGGCGTGGTGGCGGGCGGGTCGATGAGGTCCTTGTCCGTGCCGCCTACGATCAGGGCGAGCCGGTGGCCTGCCGGGACGACATGGTCACTGGCGTGCAGATCGAGGGTGAGGGTGTACGCCCTGCCGGGGGTCAGCGGGCGGCCCTTGGCGCCGGAGGCGTAGTTGCCCAGATCGGCCCAGCCGCGGCTGAAGACCGTGTAGCCGACGGCAGCCGTGCGCGCTTGCGTCACCTTGAAGCACGGGCTGTCGCCCGGAGTGCTGGCGCCCCAGCAGGTGCGTTCGGTGAGGGTGGTGATGCCTTCGCCTGCGGTGGCGTAGTCACGGATGGTGTCGGGGCCGAGATCCACGAGCACGGCGGAGAGATGGGCGCTGGAGGTCGAAGGCGTCGCGGTGATCGTCACCTTGGAGGAGCCGGACAGCCGCAGATCACGGCCGAGCGGTTTGGTGATGAATCCGGCCTTGGCGGAGGTGGACCGGTCGATCTGGGCGGCCCAGTCGGTCTCGTCCAGCTTCGGGTCGTCGGTGAAGGTCTCGACCGAGCCGGGGCGCGCGGGCATCAGGCCGAGGGTGCCGACGCCGGCGGCCGTGCCGTTGCCCGGGCGGAGGCTGGTGCTGTGGGTGGCGCGTGGCGGCCAGACGCGGTCGGTGGACCACTGGTCGGGGGCGCGCTCGATGTCGGCCATCGGCTCATGGTCGATACCGTTGTCGTAGCCGAGGAGGTAGTGGTCGAACCAGCGGTGCAGGGTCGCGACCCACTCGGCGCGCCGGAAGTCGAACGGGTCGACATGCCCGGTCTGCGAGAGCCAGACCTTGCGCTCCACGCCTTCGTCGGCAAGCGCGTCCCACCACTGACCGAAGTGCTTGGTACGGACGTTGAGGTCCTGCATACCGTGAACGGCGAAGACGCTCGCCGTGACATTGTCCGCGTTGCGCACATAGTCGCGCTCGCTCCACAGCCGGGTCAGATCACCGGTCCGCGGAGCCTCGTCCACCAGGCGCTTCTGGACGGCCTGGCAGCGGGCTCGGGCCTCCGGGCTCTCGACATAGTCGGAGAGCCACTCGGGGCCCGAGTCGTAGAGCGGGGCGCCCTTGGCGAAGTAGTAGTCGTACCAGGAGGAGATGGCGGAGATCGGGACGATCGTCTTGAGCCCCTCGACCCCGGTGGCGGCAACGCCGTTGGCGATCGTGCCGTCGTAACTCTTGCCGATCATGCCTGTGCTGCCGTTGGTCCAGCCGGCGCGGGCGGGCGCGCCGCCGGTGCGGGTGGTGTACCCGCGGGCGCGGCCGTTCAGCCAGTCCACAACAGCCTTGGCGGACTGGATGTCGGAGCGGCCGCCGACGTCGACACAGCCGTCGGAGCGGTTGGTTCCGGCCAGGTCGACCGCGACGAAGGCATAGCCGCGGGGAACGAAGAAATTGTCGTAGAAGAGCGGGAACTGGGCGACGTTGCCGTTCGCGTCGTACGTCTTCTTCTGGCTCTCGTTACCGCGACCGCAGCAGGAGTAGTACGGACTGGCGTCCATGATCACGGGAATCTTCCGGCCCTGCTGGGCGGGTTCGCGCGGCCGGACGATGTCGACGGCGACGCGGTCTGTCTTCCCGTCGCCGTCGCCGTCGAGCCGGGTGTCCACCCATACGGATTCACGGATCGCGTGCTCGTAGGAGTAGACGGGCCTGCTCTCCCGTACCGGCGCGCTCTGCGCCCCTGTCGGCGAGAGGGTCATGGTCATCAGGGCGGCCGAGGCCGCCACCACCAGCGATCTGTACGTCAAGCGGGTGACCCGCGCACGAATCGGCATGGGCGGAAGGTACTCCGGCCAACTCCCCTGCAACAGGGGGCAATCTGGGCATCAAAGTGACCGAAGGGACACCCGGGATCATGTCGGCCGAATGGCGATCACGTGAAAGGCCGAGCGGCGTCCTGACTGCGGGCGCCGGGTCTGAATAGGCTTCAAGAGATCATCAGTCCCCACGACTTGGAGCATCCGTGCACCGCAGACTTATCGTCCCGAGCGCGCTCGCGGCCTCTCTGCTGCTGGCGATCCCGGCATCGGCCGCCGACAGCTCTCCGGGCGCCCCGGGCATCGGCGACCCTTACTACCCGGCCAGCGGAAACGGCGGATACGACGTATCCCACTACGACCTGAGGCTCACTTACGAGCCCAGTACGGATCTGCTGACGGGTACGGCAACGATCCTCGCCACCGCCAAGCAGAACCTGAACCGCTTCAACCTCGACTTCGGACTGAAGGTCAGCGAGGTGCGAGTCAACAACAAGATCGCGAAGTTCGCCAAGGAGGGCGACCAGGAGCTGGTCGTCACTCCGGCCACGCCGCTGGAGAAGGGCGCCTCCGTCTCGGTGGTCGTCCGGTACGCGGGCAAGCCCTCCGAACTGAGCATCGGCGGCTATACAGCCTGGCACCGCACTCCGGACGGCGGCGTCGCCGCCCAGGAGCCGGACTCGGCCGTGTGGTGGTTCCCGAGCAATGACCACCCGCTGGACAAGGCGACGTACGACATCTCGGTGTCGGTGCCGGACGGCACCCAGGCGATCAGCAACGGCGTGCTGCAGTCGCAGAGTTCCAAGCTGGGCCGGACGCGCTACAACTGGCGCTCCAACAAGCCGCAGGCGTCGTATCTCGCCACGCTCGCCGTCGGAAAGTTCGACATCACCACCGACAAGACGGCCGACGGGCTGCCCATCCTCAACGCGTACAGCAAGGATCTCGGCGACAACGCCGGGGCGGCGCGGGCGAGCGTCGAGCGGACCGGCGAGGTGGCCGAGTGGCTCACCGGGGTCTTCGGCCCGTACCCCTTCAACGCACTCGGGGGCTACGTCCCCAATGTCACCAGCACTTTTGCGCTGGAGACACAGACCCGGCCGTTCTACAGCCCGCGGCAGTTCGCGAACGGCGCGAATGTCTCCGTGGTCGTCCATGAGCTGGCCCACCAGTGGTACGGCGACAGCGTCTCCGTCGACGGCTGGAAGGACATCTGGGTCAACGAAGGCTTCGCCCGCTACAGCCAGTGGCTGTGGTCGGAGAAGGAGGGCGAGGGCACCGCGCAGGAGCTCGCGGACTACGTCTACGCCCAGCACCCGGCCGACGACGCGTTCTGGACCGTCAAGCCGGGCGACCCGGGTCCGGACAAGCAGTTCGACATCGCCATCTACGACCGGGGCGCGCTGGCGCTGCAGGCACTGCGCAACAAGGTCGGCGACAAGGACTTCTTCGCCATCCTCAAGGGCTGGCCGAAGGAGCACGCCTACGGCAACGCAAAGGTCGGCGACTTTGTGAAGTACGCCGAGAAGATCTCGGGCAAGCCGCTGGCCGGGCTCTTCGACAGCTGGCTCTACCAGCCGTCGAAGCCGGGCGCTCCGGCGGCGGCCGGAGTGCGGAGCGCTCGGGCGGACGTCAAGCACGTCCGGCCGAAGTCCTGGAAGACGATCGCGGCGACGAACACCGTCCACGACCACTGAGACGTGGCAGGAGCGCCGCCGTCCCCAAACAGGGACGGCGGCGCTCTGCCGTGCCCCCTTCTCCCTGCCCTCTCCTTTCCCTTCCGCGGGCTGGAGGGGAGCGCTCTCAGAAGATCATCGGGAGCCGGATATCCTGTTACCCGGCAGCGTTCTCCCCCGCTGTCGTCTGAAGCGGTTGACTGAAGCAGACGAGGAGCGCCCGCCTTGCCCGAGCAGACCACTGGGTCCCGCCCCACTCTGGAAGCCGTCGCCGCCCGCGCCGGCGTCTCCCGGGCCACGGCCTCCCGGGTCGTCAACGGCGGCGCCGGTGTCCGGCCGCCGCTGGTCGACAAGGTGCGTCAGGCGGTCGAGGAGCTCGGATACGTACCCAACCACGCGGCGCGCACCCTGGTCACCCGGCGCAACGGCGCAGTCGCCGTGATCATCGCCGAGCCCGAGTTCAGGATCTTCTCGGACCCCTTCTTCGAGCAGCAGGTGCGTGGCATCAGCCGCGAGCTGACGGCCTACGACTCCCAGCTGGTGCTGCTGTGGGTGGAGGGGCCGGGTGACTACGACCGGATCGCCCGCTACCTCGGCGGCGGCCATGTCGACGGCGCGCTGGCCTTCTCGCTGCACAATGACGACGAACTGCCGTCGATCATCCGGCGGGTCAAGGTGCCGACCGTCTTCGGCGGCCGCCCCGGCTGGCCCGGTGCCGCCTCCGAGCTCGCCGTCCCGTATGTCGACTGCGACAACCGCGGCGGCGCCCGGGAGGCCGTACGGCATCTGGTCTCTCTCGGCCGCGAGCGCATCGCGCACATCGCGGGCCCGCGCGACCAGACCTCCGCGCTGGACCGGATCGACGGCTACCGCGATGTCCTGCTGGACGCCGACCCGGAGCTGGTCTGCCAGGGCGACTTCACCGCGGACAGCGGCGCCCGCGCGATGGCTGAGCTGCTGGAGCGCCGCCCCGATCTGGACGCCGTCTTCGCCGCCAACGATCTGATGGCCTCGGGGGCGCTGCGGACACTGCGCCGGCAGGGTCGTCGGGTGCCCGAGGATGTCGCGCTGGTCGGCTTCGACGACATGCCCTCGGTCGTCGAGTCGACCGATCCGCCACTGACAACGATCCGTCAGGACATAGAGGGAATGGGCCGGTTGATGGTCCGGCTGCTGATGCGCGTACTGAACGAGGACGAGCCGGGAGCCGGGGCCCCCGCATCGGTGATCACTCCGACCACGCTGGTGCGGCGGGCCTCGGCCTGAGTCGCCGGGGACCCGTCGCACACCGCGTGGTTGCTTCAGTCGTCAGCTGAAGGGGATCACCAGCACCGAACGGTCGGTGCCGGTCTGGAGCGTGGCGGTTCCGTTGCCGATCGCGTTCCACACCTCGAGGCGTACGGTGCCGCCCTTGAGGTCGCCGAGGGTTCCGGTCGCCGACTTCAGGCCGCGTGACTGGGTGTACTCCTCCCAGCCCGTGACCGGGTCGGTCGCGAAGTACTGGTAGGTCTCGGTCCGGTCGAAGGTGCCGTCGCCCGTGAGGTCGTAGCTGATCCTGGCCTGCTGGCCGAGTCCGACCGTGGTGCCCGCGTCCAGCTGGAGGCGGAACGCCGTGGCCGCGCCGGGAGCGAGCGTGCCGTTGACCTTCTTGATCTCATAGACGAGCGGCTGGTGCGGGGTGCCGTCGTAGTTGGCGCCGGCCGCCGAGGCGATCGTGTCGGCACCCGCCGTGCCGCCCGCCGCGGTGGTCAGTACCCCGCCGGTGCGGAGCTGGAAGGTGTTGCCCGTGGGCGGTTCCGGGTCGGGACCGGGGTCCGGGTCGCCTCCCCCGGTGCCCGTGCCGGTCGCCGTCGAGCGCGCCGGGACCGTGAGCGTCTTGCCGTCGGAGAAGGTCACCGTGCGGGCCGTGGCACCGTAGTTGTGCGCGGCGTAGGTCCGTACCGTGCCCTTGGTGAAGACCGCGGAGCTCGGGATGTCGCCCGTGACCGTCGCGTCAGGGGCGCCGAGCGTGTCGAGTGTGCTGATCCAGTGGTACGTATGCGCCTTGGACTCGCCCTGCTCCGGGGTGTAGCCCGCGTTGCCCGCGTCCCACTTGGACTTCGCCGACGCCGGGTCGGCCAGCGCCTGGAACTCCCAGAGGATGTCGCGCCATTCGACGGCCAGCCCACCGTTCTCCCGTTCCATCTCGGCGATATTGCGGCGGATCGCGGCCTTCTCGCCGCCCAGATGCAGTGAACCGCCCGTCAGCGGAAGGGCGTTGATGCCGTGGATTTCCTCCGGGTTGGCGGTCCACCAGGTGGCGTACGCCGCGCCGCTGCCCCACACCATGCCGACCGTGTCATGCCCGAAGGCGGACGGGAAGACCTGCTGGTCGGCGTCGAACCAGTACTGGGCGATCGCCTCGGACTCGGTGGTGAGCAGATAGGTGCCGAGGTCGCGCAGCGCGGTGTCGCCGGTGGCCGAGCCAAGCAGCACGAGGCCCGCGCTGAGGTTGATGGACTCCGAGGACGACTCCTGGTTGTTGCCGGCCGCGAAGCCCTGGTGTCCGGAGGCCCAGCTGTGGCCCGCGTACACGTCGAAGCCCCGCAGGAACGGGAAGGCGCTGTCGGTGCGGCTGGGGTTTGCCGCGTCCCGCACCAGGGTCTTCACCATGCCGCCCCATGCCGAGTCGGCAGCCCAGGCCTGGTCGTACTGGGCGACGATCGCGGCCGCGTACACGTAATAGCTGTAGTGGAAGTGGTGGTCGTTGAGCTCGGTGTCACTGCCGTACGAGGCCGGGTAGCCGGTGAGGGTCTTCCAGACCTGGTCGTACGAGAACTCGTTCGCGCCGCCTGCCGTGAACCAGTCCTGGAGCCGGCCCTTCATCAGGGCCAGCAGTTTGTCCCTGGTCGCGGTCTCACCGATCTGGTCGGCGACGGGCACGAGCTGGGCGAGCTGTCCGAGCACCTTGCCGGTCCAGTAGGTGTCCGTGTAGCCCTTGAACGGGTCGGGGTCGTTCGCCACCGCGTCGAGGTAGCCCCTGAGCCGTGCGGTGTCGACAGCGTTCGTCTTCGGCAGTGCGGGCAGCACCGCGGACGCCTTCTGGCTGGTGGTGAAGGAGGTCGCCTCACGGACCTTCATGGTGCCGCGCGGCGATACATAGGTGTACGGAGTGAGCGCGTCCGTGGTGTTCAGCCACTGATGGCGGTAGAGGGCCTGGAGCGTGCCGCGCTCGGTGCCCTCCTTGGCCTCGGTGGTCAGGGTGTAGGTGGCGTTCACGGTGCCGCCGGTGTAACTCCAGCTCGCCTTGGAGCCGGTGACGAAGCTGTACGCGTACTTCTTGTACATGGCCAGTGCGTCGGTGGAGGGCAGTACGGCGAGCGAGAAGTAGTCCTTGGTGCCGAGTCCCGCGGTCACGGTGGAGCCGGAGACCGTCCAGTCGCTGCCGCTCGGCGCGAACAGCGCGTAGTGATGCCCTGCGACGGTGATGCCGAGGACATTGCCCTGGTCGGCGAAGACGGTGGGCGCGGCGGCGGTGGTGATCTGGGCGTTGCCGCCGGAGCCCTTGGCGTATACGAACGGCAGGCCGTGGCCGATGGTGGTGCGCAGCGTGCGGGCGCCGTCGGACCAGTAGGGGGTCACGGTCCAGTCGGACCAGTCGTCGGCCTTGGTGTCCGGTGAGTTGAGCCCGGTGATGCCGAGGGTCAGGTCCCGCTTGTGGGCGTACTCGTACTGGCGGCCCTCGCCGACGATAGCCGGGGTCGTCGGGTAGCCGACCTCGAGTCCGCCGGCGGTGGCCTGGTAGGTGAGGGGATGGCCGTACATGGGGGTGGAGTACGGGTTGTCGCCGTACCGCTGGAAGGCGAGCGAGGTCCACCAGTCGTTGGTGGGGACCGGCTTGTCCTTGGCTGCGGAGGTGACCTTGGGCGTGACCGGCGCGCCGGTGTTGGTGGTCGGGCCCGACGTACCGGCAGGACGGGTGTCGGAGTAACTGCCAGAGCCGACGGGGACGGTGGCGGCCGCCGCCGGGGTGGCGGCCGGGCCCAGACCGAAAGCGGCCAGGGCTGAGACCAGTACCAGCGCGGCAGCTGGTCCGGTGCGGGTGGCTGGTCCGGTGCGGGTGGCTGGCATGGACGGCACCTCGAAGTCATCACGGGAAGGGGCGTCCGAGAGCGCTCTCAGATGGGGAGGAACGTAAAACTCCTGAAACAGAGGTGTCAATACGCGGGACACAGGGAGTAGTTCGCGCCGAGTCCTAGCCGTTATGCCTTCGAGTCTTGACGGGGCGGATGCCTCCGGGGCACGCTCCAAACGCATCTCTGAGAGCGCTCTCACGCGATCTCGCTCCACCGAAGCCAAGGGAGGCTTCCCATGCCCAACGCCCGAGCCGCCAAGAGAACCGCGGTCCGCCTGGGTGCGGTCGCGCTCGCAGGGGCACTGCTCGCCGCCTGTGGATCCGGATCGTCGGACGGCGCATCCGACAGTGCGGGCGGCAAGGTCACACACCGTGGACCTCTTCGGATCCTTCGGCTACAAGGAGGCCGGGCTCTACGCGGAGTACGAGAAGCTCCACCCGAACGTCAAGATCAAGCAGACCGACACCGAGGACGAGCAGGACTACTGGAAGTCGCTGCAGACGCGGCTCGCCGGCGGTGGCGGCCTCGCGGATGTGCAGGGCATCGAGGTCGGCCGGATCGCCGCGGTCACCCAGCAGCAGTCCGACAAGTTCGAGGACTTGAAGCAGTACGGCGCCGACAAGCTCAAGGACCAGTTCGCCGAGGCCAAGTGGTCGGCGGCGACCGGCAAGGACGGCCAGGTCCTCGGCCTGGGCACGGATGTCGGCCCGGAGGCCATGTGCTACCGCTCCGACCTCTTCAAGCAGGCCGGTCTGCCCACCGACCGCGCGGAGCTCGCGAAGAAGTGGTCCACCTGGGACGGCTATCTGGCGCTCGGCAAGGAGTACAAGAAGAAGGCTCCGGCCAAGAGCGCCTGGATGGACAGCGTCGGCAGCCTCTACACGATCATGATCGGCCAGGAGAAGGAGCGGTACTACGACGCCTCCGGGAAGCTGATCTACGAGAACAACCCGGCGGTCAAGGCCGCCTGGGACGCCTCGGCCGAGGCGGCGAAGTCGGGCCTGAGCGCCAAGCTCGACCAGTGGTCACCGCAGTGGAACCAGGCGTTCTCCGCCGGCTCGTTCGCCACCATGCCCTGCCCCGCCTGGATGCTCGGCTACATCAAAGGCCAGGCCGGTGACGCCGGCAAGGGCAAGTGGGACATCGCCAAGCTGCCCGCAGGCGCCGGCAACTGGGGCGGTTCGTATCTCTCGATCCCCCGTGCCGCCAAGCACAGGAAGGAGGCGTACGAGCTGATCCAGTGGCTCACCGCCCCCGAGCAGCAGGCCAAGCTCTTCACCAAGCAGGGCAACTTCCCGTCATCGACCGGCGCCATCGCCAAGGTCGCGGCGGCCAAGGACCCGTACTTCTCGGACGCGCCCATCGGCCAGATCTTCGGCGACGCCGCCAAGGCGGCGCCCGTCCAGGTCCTCGGAGTCCATGACAAGAGCGTCGCCGACCAGATCACCAACGCGCTGAGCGAGGTGGAGCGCAAGGGCACCTCGCCCGACAAGGCCTGGTCGACCGCGAAGAAGAACGTGGAGAACGCCACCGGCTGACCCGGCGGTGCCGGGGAAGTGCGGGACGCCACCCGAACCTCCCCGGCACCGCTCAACTTCCTCGGGCCGGTCATGATTCCGGCCGGTGCTGATTCCCGGCCTGACCGGCCTCCGGCTGCTGGTCGTGCCCAACCTCCCGTTCCCACTCCTCGAAGGGCCGCACCGTGACCCTCACCGCCAGCGCGAAGCCGGTCTCCCCCCGGCCCTCGGCCGCGCACCGCACCTGGCGCACGCTCTCGCCGTACGCCTATATCGCTCCGTTCTTCGCCTTGTTCGCCGCCTTCGGGCTCTTCCCGCTGATCTACACGGCCTTCGTCTCGCTCTACCGCGTCGAACTGCAGACGCCCGGGGAGATGGAGTGGCGTGGCTTCGGCAACTACACCGCGCTCTTCGGCGACGAGATCTTCTGGACCGCACTGGGCAACACGTTCACCATCGGGGTGCTGTCCACCGTCCCACAGCTGGTGATGGCGCTGGGCCTGGCCCACTTGCTCAACTATCGGCTGCGCGGCCGGACTTTCCTGCGCACGGCGATGCTGCTGCCGTACGCGACCTCCGTCGCCGCCGCGACCCTGGTCTTCGCGCAGCTCTTCGGCCGCGATTTCGGCCTGATCAACTATGTGCTGGGCCTGGTCGGTTTCGATCCGGTGGACTGGCAGGCCGGCACGGTCTCCTCGCAGATCGCCGTATCGACCATCGTCATCTGGCGCTGGACCGGCTACAACGCACTGATCTATCTGGCGGGCATGCAGTCCATCCCGAGCGAGCTGTACGAGGCCGCCGAGATGGACGGGGCCTCACGCTGGCGGCAGTTCATCCATGTCACCCTGCCGGGGCTGCGTCCCACGATCCTCTTCACCGTCGTCGTCTCGACGATCGGCGCCACCCAGCTCTTCGGTGAGCCGCTGCTGTTCGAGGGTTCCATCTCCGGCGGTATATCGCACCAGTACCAGACACTCGGTCTCTATATGTACGAGCAGGGCTGGGGCTTCTTCCATCTGGGCCGGGCCGCCGCCATCGCCTGGGTGATGTTTCTGCTGATCCTGGTGCTGGTCGGGGTCAACGCCCTGATCGCGCACCGCCGTTCCCGCAAGGAGGCCGGCCGATGACCGTGCTCGCCGCTCCGCCGACCGAGCCGCCCGCCGAGGGCACACGACCCGGGCCCACGCGCCGGACGAGGAACCGGGCCGGGCGCACGATGCAGGGCGGCAAGCTCGCGTACGCGATCCTGACCGCCGCCGTCCTCGTCTCGGCGTTCCCCTTCTACTGGACGATCGTCGCCGCCAGCCGCTCCAACGCCGATCTGGCGAAGGTGCCGCCGACGCTGCTGCCGGGCTCGAATCTGTTCCACAACTTCCAGGCGGTGATGGAGGAGGCCGATATCGGCAAGGCTCTTCTCAACTCCTTCATCGTCTCCGGCTCGATCACCGTCGGCACGGTGCTCTGCTGCACGCTCGCCGGATTCGCCTTCGCCAAACTGCGCTTCCGCGGCCGCGGCGCGCTGCTGGCGGTCACGGTGGGCACGATGATGATCCCGCCACAGCTCGGTGTGATCCCGCTCTTCATGCTGATCGCCAAGCTGCAGTGGGTGAACCAGCTGCAGGCCGTGATCCTGCCCGGTCTGGTCTCCGCCTTCGGTGTGTTCTTCATGCGGCAGTACCTGGTGCAGTCGCTGCCGGACGAGCTGATCGAGGCGGCCAGGGTCGACGGCGCATCCACCGCCCGGATCTTCTGGTCGATCGTGGTGCCGATCGCCCGGCCCGGTATGGCCGTGCTCGGAATGCTGACCTTCATGTCCGCGTGGAACGACTTCTTCTGGCCGATCGTCGCACTCTCCTCGCAGGAGCCGACCGTGCAGGTCGCCCTGCGCCAGCTCGGCGGCGGCTATGTCCACGACCAGTCCGTGATCATGGCGGGCACGCTGCTCGGCACTCTCCCGGTGCTGCTCGTCTTCGGTCTGCTCGGCCGGCAGATCGTCGGCGGCATCATGCAGGGCGCCGTCAAGGGCTGACCCCCCTCCCCCGCACCGCTCCATCTCTATTCCTGGGAGTTCCACGTCATGACCGCTGTCGACGCACGCCCCGAGACGACGACGGACCTCCGGTTCCCGGCCGGATTCCGCTGGGGCACCGCCACCGCCGCGTACCAGATCGAGGGAGCCGCGGCGGAGGACGGCCGTACGCCGTCCATCTGGGACACCTTCAGCCGTGCGCCGGGCAAGGTCCGCAACGGCGACACCGGCGACATCGCCGCCGACCACTACCACCGGATGCGCGAGGACGTCGCGCTGATGAAGCAGCTCGGCGTCACCGACTACCGGTTCTCGGTGGCCTGGCCGCGGGTGCAGCCGACCGGGCGCGGTCCCGCCGTGCAGAAGGGACTGGACTTCTATCGTCGGCTCACCGACGAGCTTCTCGAGGCGGGCATCCGGCCGGTGGCCACGCTCTACCACTGGGATCTGCCGCAGGAGCTGGAGGACGCGGGCGGCTGGCCGCAGCGCGAGACCGCCCGGCGTTTCGGCGAGTACGCCGGGATCATGGCGGACGCGCTCGGGGACCGGGTGAAGACCTGGACCACGCTGAACGAGCCGTGGTGCGCCGCGTTTCTCGGCTACGGCTCCGGCGTGCACGCCCCGGGGCGCACCAGCGCGAGTGCCTCGCTGCGCGCCGCGCACCATTTCAACCTGGCGCACGGGTGGGCCGCGCAGACGCTGCACGCCGCGCTGCCGTCGACGTCCGAGATCTCGCTGACGCTCAATCTGCACGCGGTGCGGCCGCTCACGGACTCGGAGGGCGACCGGGACGCGGCTCGCCGGATCGACGCCGTCGGGAACCGGATCTTCCTCGATCCGGTGTTCCACGGCCGCCTTCCGGAGGATCTGGTCCATGACACGGCTGCGGTGACCGACTGGGCCTTTGTCCAGGACGGCGATCTGGACATCATCTCCACGCCGATCGACTCGCTGGGCATCAACTACTACTCCCCCACGGTCGTCGGGGCGGGGTCGTCGGACTCGCCCTCGCCGTGGGCCGGCGCGGAACAGCACGTCCGCTTTTTGCCCGCGCCCGGACCGCGTACCGCGATGGACTGGCCGGTCGATGCCGACGGCCTGCACGAGCTGCTGATCCGCCTGCGCGACGATCTGCCGGGCGTTCCGCTGGTGATCACCGAGAACGGCGCCGCGTACGACGACTACGCCGATCCGTCGGGCGCGGTCCATGACCCCGAGCGGGTGGCGTATCTGCGGTCCCACCTCACGGCGGTGCACCGGGCGATCGAGGACGGCGCGGATGTGCGCGGCTACTTCCTGTGGTCGCTGCTGGACAACTTCGAGTGGGCCTACGGCTACAGCAAGCGGTTCGGCATCGTCCATGTCGACTTCGCGACCCAGCGCCGTACGTTCAAGGACAGCGCCCGCTGGTACGCGGACGTCATCGCACGGGGCGGGCTGACCGGCTGAGCCGGGCGGCCCGCCGCGCCTCGCGCGCGAGCGGGAGGTAACGCAGTCGCTCGGGGAGCACGGGAACCACGGTCCGTACGACCCGGGCGACTCTGCGCAGCCGCCGTTCCTGCTCGTCCGTCCACTCCAGGCCGATCGCCTCGCGTGCGGCGGGCGGCATCAGCCCGATCGTCATGAAGCGGCGGAAGCGGGCGAGCGGAGGCAGCAGCAGCGGCCACACCGTCCTGAGCAGCAGTCTCACCGCGAGCGGCCCGCGGTCGGGCGGCGGCACCGGCTGGTCCGTGGCGATCAGTTCGCGTACAACGACGGTCGCCTCTATCTCGTCCGCGAGCACCTTGCGGTAGTACGGCCAGAACTCCTCGATCGTCTGCGGCATGTCCCGGTCGTGGATGCCGAGAATCCGGCCGACCTGGAGCCACTCCGCGTACAGCTGCCGCTCCTGGACGTCGGTGAGCGCAGGCGCGAGATAGCGCAGCGCGTGCTGGTAGACCGGGAAGCCGGTGGCGTGGACCCAGGAGTAGGAGGCCGGGCTGAGCGCGTGGTAGCGACGGCCGTGGGCGTCGGTGCCCCGTATCGTCTTGTGGAGCTCGCGGAGTCTGCGGCCCTCTTCGGCCGCCGCCTCGCCGCCGTACACCCAGAGCTGGAGCGAGTGCAGGGAGCGCTCTCCCCGGCCCCAGGGGTCGGTGCGGAAGACGGAATGGTCGTCGACGCCCGCGCCGACGGCGGGGTGAGCGACCTGCAGGGTGAGGGCGGCGGGCAGCATGAGCAGGGCCCGGATGTCGCCGGCGTAGGTCCAGAGCACTCCGCCGGGCGGGAGCGGTACGGGTTCTGCTGCGGCCCTGCTCATCTGTGCGCTCCTGGCGGGTCCGAGCCCGGTCTGAATCAGTGTCAGCGCTGTTGACGAGGCCCGTGAACAACTCGCTAGCAATTGTAAACTGCGACTCCCCTGTGCGGCAGTACATGGGTCCGCACAGTGCCACGCCCTCCTCGTGCGCCCGCCGGCGGGTGCGGGCGGCGTCATGGCGGAATCCGGCGAGCACGGCCTCGTAGTCGGCGTGTTGGGCCGTGGCCTCGGCGCGTAGCTGCTCGGCCCGCTCGACGGCGGCGTCGATCCTCCATGCGTGCGAAGAACCGTACGGGTTGCAGGAGTTGGTGTGATCGTGGTCCTGTGGAAAGAAAGTGGGCACCTGGTCATTACCAGGAGGTAACTCCGGCTGATTGGATGTGCGGCGCCGGTCGTACCCCCCACCAGACTCTGGAGTCCTTGTGCCGCACTCCGTGCTCCGCCGTATCCCTGGCGCGGCCCTGTCCACCGCCCTCGCCGCCGCCGTCCTCACCGGAACGGCTCCGACGGCCTCCGCCGCACCGGCGGAGGCGACGCCGTCCCTCAAAGTGCTGACGTACAACACCTTCCTGTTCAGCAAGACGCTGTACCCCAACTGGGGCCAGGACCACCGGGCCGCGGCCATTCCCGCGACCACGTTCTTCCAGGGCAAGGACGTCGTCGTTGTGCAGGAAGCCTTCGACAACTCCTCGTCGGACGCGCTGAAGCAGAAGGCCGCAGCCCAGTATCCGTATCAGACCCCGGTGATGGGGCGGAGCAAGGACGGCTGGGACGCGACCGGCGGTTCGTACTCGGCCACCACCCCGGAGGACGGCGGGGTCGCGGTGCTCAGCAGGTGGCCGGTCGTCCGCAAGGAGCAGTACGTCTACAAGGACGCCTGCGGGGCGGACTGGTGGTCCAACAAGGGTTTCGTCTATGTCGTGTTGAATGTGAACGGCGCGAAGGTTCATGTGGTCGGCACGCACGCTCAGTCGACCGACCCCGGCTGCGGCGCGGGCGAGGCGGCGCAGATGCGCAGCCGCCAGTTCAAGGCCATCGACGCCTTCCTCGACGCCAAGAACATCCCGGCGTCCGAACAGGTCCTGGTCGCGGGCGACTTCAATGTCGACTCGCGGACGCCGGAGTACGCGACCATGCTCGCCGACGCCGGCCTCGTGGGGGCGGACGCGCGCACCGGGCACCCCTACTCATTCGACACGAAGGAGAACTCCATCGCCTCCGAGCGCTATCCCAACGACCCGCGCGAGGACCTGGACTACGTCCTGCACCGGGCCGGACACGCAAAGCCGGCAGGCTGGACGAATGAGGTGATCAAGGAGCAGAGCGCGCCCTGGACGGTCTCCAGCTGGGGCACGAAGTACACCTACACCAACCTCTCCGACCACTACCCGGTCATCGCGTCCGGACAGTAGTCGCAAACCCTTCGCAGCTGGTCAGCGGCCGCTTTTCGGCAGTGGCTGCAAGGGATTTGATGCGCCAGGGTGGTGACCATGACGGGTCACGGGCACGTCCATGGTCACCACCATCACCACACCCACGACCGCATCGACGCCGCCCTCGAGCGATCGGCCGAGGGGCTGCGGACGCTGTGGTTCTCCTTCGGTGTGCTTGCCGCCACGACCGCCGTCCAGGCGGTGATCGCGACCGCGTCGGGTTCGGTGGCGCTGCTCGGTGACACGGTCCACAACGCCACCGACGCGCTGACCGCTCTGCCGCTCGCCCTCGCCTTCATCCTCGGCCGGCGGGCGGCCACCCGCCGTTACACCTACGGCTTCGGCCGGGCCGAGGACCTGGCGGGCGTCTTCGTGGTGCTGGTGATCGCCGCGTCGGCGGTCTTCGCCGGGTACGAGGCGCTGCGGCGGCTGTTCGAGCCGCAGGATGTCAGCCATCCGGCCGCAGTGGCCGCGGCCGGTCTGGTGGGTTTCACCGGCAACGAGTGGGTGGCAAGGGCCCGGATCCGTACGGGCCGCAGGATCGGGTCGGCCGCGCTGGTGGCCGACGGACTGCATGCCCGGAGCGACGGTTTCACCTCACTGGCCGTACTGCTGGGCGCGGGCGGAGCCGTACTCGGATGGAGGTGGGCCGATCCGCTGATCGGGCTCGCGATCACGGGGGCGATCGCGGTGGTGCTGCGCGGTGCGGTGCGCGAGATCTGGCACCGGCTGATGGACGCGGTGGACCCGGCGCTGGTCGACGAGGCCGAGCACGCGCTCTCCCATGTCGAGGGCGTACGGGCCGTGCGGGACGTGCGAATGCGCTGGCTCGGGCACGATCTGCGGGCCGAGACCTCGATCGTGGTCGACCCGGCGCTGACGGTGCGGCAGGCGCATGCGGTGGCCCTGGCCGCCGAGCACGCGTTGCTGCACGGGGTCCGGCGGCTGACCGCGGCCACGGTCCAGGTCCATCCGTGACTCCCCCGAACGGGTGGGTGGTTCGGTGTTCTCGCGGCTTCTGGATGCATGGCGGGGTCATGCCACGTCGCGTCCGCGCTCCGAACTGATCCAGACCAAACTTCTCCTCGAATCCCCCCATCGCGGACTCGTTCGAAGGAGAAGCCCCCATGAGACGCACGCTCCGCGCGCGCATCTGCCTTTCCGTCATCCTCGCCCTGCCCGTCGTCGGCCTGGGCCCGGGCACCGCCGGGGCCGCCCCGGATCCGGTGCCGGGCGTCACCGCATCCCCGACGCAGTACAGCCTCGACAGCACGCTCGAACGCGCCCTCGGCGACCACAGCGCCGGTTCGTATCTCGACACCAAAACGGGCGAACTGGTCGTCACCGTCACCGATGCAGCCTCGGCCGACAAGGTACGGGCCGCCGGCGCACGCGCCAAGCTCGTCAAGCGCAGCACGGAACGGCTCGAAGCGGCCATGGACACCCTCGAGGCCCAGGCGAAGATCACCGGCACCTCGTGGGGCATCGACCCCTCGACCAACCAGGTCGCGATCGAAGCCGACCGGTCTGTCTCCGCACCCTCCATGACCCAGCTGCAGCACGTGGCCGCAGGTCTCGGCGACGCCGTGCGGATCAAGCGTGTGCCCGGAGTCTTCAAGAGGGAGGTGGCCGGCGGCAACGCGATCTACGGCGGCGGCTTCCGCTGCTCGGCGGCCTTCAACGTCTCGAAGGGCACAGCCCGATACTTCCTGACGGCCGGTCACTGCACCAACGAGGCCGTCAACTGGTATGCGTCACCCGGCGGCCCGATCATCGGGCTCCGAAGGGGGACCAGCTTCCCGGGCAACGACTACGGCATCGTGCGGTACACGGATGGCGCCCTGCCCGCCGGAAACGTCAACCTCTACAACGGCAGCTACCAGGACATCACGACCGCGGCCAACGCCATCGTCAACCAAACCATCCGGAAGAGCGGCTCCACCACGCACGTGACCAGCGGCAGGGTCACCGCCGTGAACGTCACCGTGAACTACGTCGAAGGGCCGACCTACGGCATGGTCCGCACCACCGCCTGTTCGGCCGCCGGCGACAGCGGCGGTGCGCACTTCGCGGGTACCACCGCGCTGGGCATCCACTCGGGCAGCTCCGGCTGCACGGGCACCAATGGCTCGGCCATCCACCAGCCGGTGCGGGAAGCACTCGGCGTCTACGGCGTGGCTGTGTACTGATTGGCTGACCGACTGGCCGACCGACTCGCTGACCGACTCGCTGATGCGTGCGGGCGTGCCATCCATCGGGCACGCCCGCCGCGCTGTTCGGACAGGTGGCTTCGGCGCAAGCCCGACGCGTGCCACGGAGGCAGAGGGGTGCGACCGAGCAGTGCGGCCGAGCAGTGCGGCCGAGCGGTGCCGCAGCCCGACGCTCAGCCCTCGTGGTCGTACACCGTCACCGATATCCCCCGCGCCGTCAGCCGCCCCGCTATCAGCGGCTCGATCCGCGACCACTTCCCGCCCGCGAGACCGCACCCGATCCGCGGCATATGGACGGACGCCCCCAGCTCCGCCGCCTTCCCGGCCACCGCCCCGAGCGCCGCGTCGATCGCCTCGTACCGCACCGGAACCCCCTTGCTGCCGGTCCGTATCCCCCGCTGCCCCACCATGTTCGCCACCCACAGATACGGCGCCACCCGGACGTACTGCACGGCGCCGAGCCCGAAGTCATTGCCCGCGCGCTCCCGGTGCCAACGGCGGTACGCCGCCTCCGGCTCCGGCCAGCGGCGCGATATCGCCAGCACGAAGCCCTTCCCCCAGCCGCCCAGGTCGTTGCAGACATGCGCGATCAGCTTCACCCCTTTGCCCTGCGGCGCGGTGGCGTCCCCCCGTACGTACTCGATCTCGGACATGCACCCACCGTACGGATCACCACTGACAATCGGCGGACGCCTTTCACAACAGTGGTGAGACAGCAATACTGTTGCACTGCACGGAGATCAGGAACGGGCAGCGGGAAGCGAGGCGCACAGATGGCGACCGAGACCGAGGAGCCGACGCTCACCGTCGACGAGCTGGCCGCGCGCGCCGGGGTCACCGTACGCACCATCCGCTTCTACAGCACGCGCGGGCTCCTGCCGCCGCCGGCAATCGGACCCCGCCGCGTCGGCCACTACGGACCGGACCATCTCTCCCGCCTGGCCCTCATCGAGGAGCTCCAGCACCAGGGCATGACCCTCGCCGCGATCGAGCGCTATCTGGAGCAGCTGCCACCGGACCTGAGCGCGCACGACCTCGCGATCCACCGTGCGCTGGTCGCCTCCTGGGCGCCGGACTCGGCCGAGGAGGCGACCCGCGCCGACCTGGAGCGCCGCGCGGGCCGCACGCTGAGTGAGCAGGACATCGACCGGCTCGCGGCGATGGGCGTCCTGGAGCGCGCGGACGGCGCGGCGGGCGCGGACGGCTACCGGCTCGACCCGGGCCTGCTGCGGCTCGGTGTGCAGCTGCTGGACGTACCGATCGCGCACGAGACGATTCTCGCCGCCCGCACCGTCCTGCTGGAGCACACCCGCTCGGCGGCGCGCGAGCTCACCAGGCTGTTCCGGGACGAGGTATGGAATCCGTACCGCGAGCAGGAGCCGGACCCCGAGCAGGTGGCGGCGATGAAGTCGCTGTCCGCCCATATGCAGCCGATGGTGGTGCAGGCGCTGGTGACGGCCTTCCAGCGGTCGCTCAAGGAGGAGCTGCGGGCCGCGTTCAGCCGGCAGGACTGACGCGGGCCGCGTCCAGCCGGGAGAGCTGAGCGCGGCCCGGTCCCGGCGTCACGCGTCGGTGAAGACCTCGCCGCGCTCCGCCTTCTCGACCAGCAGCGCAGGCGGGTTGAAGCGCTCGCCGTAGCGCTCGGCAAGCTCACGCGCGCGCGCCACGAAGCCGGACAGCCCGCCCTCGTAGCCATTGATGTACTGCAGCGCACCGCCCGTCCAGGCCGGGAAGCCAATGCCCATGATCGATCCGATATTGGCGTCGGCGACCGAGATCAGCACGTGCTCCTCCAGGCAGCGCACAGTGTCCAGCGCCTCGGAGAAGAGCATCCGCTCCTTCATGTCCTGGAAGGGCACGTGCAGGTCGGAACGCGTGAAGTGCTCACGCAGGCCCGGCCACAGCCCGGTCCGCTTTCCGTCCTCGCCGTACTCGTAGAAGCCCGCGCCGCCACTGCGGCCCGTGCGCCCGAACTCGTCGACCATCCGGTCGATCACCACGTCCGCCGGATGCCCCGCCCAGCTGCCGCCTGCCTCCTCGACCGCGCGCTTCGTCTCGTTGCGGATCTTGCGCGGGAGGGTGAGGGTCAGCTCGTCCATCAGGGAGAGCACCTTGGCCGGGTAGCCGGCCTGGGCTGCGGCCTGCTCGACCGACACGGGGTCGACGCCCTCGCCGACCATCGCCACGCCCTCGTTGATGAACTGACCGATCACGCGCGAGGTGAAGAAGCCGCGCGAGTCATTGACGACGATCGGGGTCTTGTTGATCTGGCGGACCAGGTCGAAGGCGCGGGCCAGCGCCTCGTCGCCGCTGTGCTCGCCCTTGATGATCTCGACGAGCGGCATCTTGTCGACCGGCGAGAAGAAGTGCAGCCCGATGAAGTCGACGGGCCGCGACACTCCTTCGGCGAGGACGGAGATGGGCAGCGTCGAGGTGTTGGAGCAGAGCAGCGCGTCCGGCTCGATGATGTCCTCGATCTCCTGGAACACCTTGTGCTTGAGGGCGGTGTCCTCGAAGACCGCCTCGATCACGGCGTCGCAGCCGGCGAGGTCCGCCGGGTCGGCGGTCGGCGTGATGCGCGCGAGCAGTGCGTCCCGCTTGGCCTCGGTCGTACGGCCCCGGGAGAGCGCCTTGGCGAGCAGCTTCTCGGAGTACGCCTTGCCCTTGGCGGCCGCGTCCGCCGTGACGTCCTTGAGGACGACCTCGATGCCCGCGCGGGCACAGGAGTAGGCGATGCCCGCACCCATCATCCCGGCGCCGAGGACGGCGACCTTGCGGACGGGGCGCGGCTCGATGCCCTTGGGGCGGTTGGCGCCGGAGTTGACTGCCTGCAGATCGAAGAAGAACGCCTGGATCATGTTCTTGGCGATCTGCCCGGTGACCAGCTCGGTGAAGTACCGGGCCTCGATGATCTGCGCGGTCTCGAAGTCGACCTGGGACCCCTCGACGGCCGCCGCGAGGATATTGCGCGGGGCGGGGTAGGGCGCGCCGGCGGTCTGCTTCTTCAGGTTCGCGGGGAACGCGGGCAGGTTGGCGGCGAACCGCGGGTTGGACGGGGTCCCACCGGGGATCTTGTAGCCCTTGACGTCCCAGGGCTGCTGCGATTCGGGATGGGCGTCGATGAAGGCGCGGGCCTTGGCGAGCATCTCCTCGTCGGTGGCGGCCACCTCGTGGACCAGGCCGTTCTCCAGTGCGCGCTGCGGGTTGTACTGGGTGCCCTGCAGCAGGACCTTCAGCAGCGCGTCCGCGATGCCCATCAGCCGTACGGTGCGGGTGACGCCGCCGCCCGCGGGCAGCAGGCCGAGGGTGACCTCGGGCAGGCCGATCTTGGAACCGGGCGCGTCGAGGGCGATGCGGTGGTGACAGGCGAGGGCGATCTCGTAACCGCCGCCCAGGGCTGCGCCGTTGATGGCTGCGACGACGGGCTTGCCGAGGGTCTCGATCCGGCGCAGAGCGCGCTTGATGCCCATGCCGGCCTCGAAGGCGGCCTCGGCGTCCTCGGGACCGGCCTTGATCATGTCCTTGAGGTCGCCGCCCGCGAAGAAGGTCTTCTTGGCGGAGGTGAAGATGATGCCGCGGATGGAGTCCTTCTCGGCCTCCGCGCGGTCGGCGATCGCGGCGATGGACTCCTTGAAGGCCTGGTTCATCGTGTTGGCGGACTGATTGGGGTCGTCGAGGACGAGGGTGACGACGCCGGTCTCGTCCTGTTCCCAGCGGATGGTGGTGCTCTCGGTCATTGCGGAGTCTCCAGGAGGTCTTGGTCAGGTCGTTTCGAGCGATGGCGGTGTCGGCGCGGAGGGTGTGGGCGCTGCCGCTCGAGTGCCGGCCGTTCGGGGTGCCGGCCCGGGGGCGCGCCGCCGCACCGCTACACGCGCTCGATCACCGTGGCGATGCCCATGCCGCCGCCCACGCAGAGTGTGACGAGGCCGTACCGCTTGTCCTGGCGCTCCAGTTCGTCCATGACCGTGCCGAGGATCATCGCGCCCGTCGCACCGAGCGGATGGCCCAGCGCGATCGCGCCGCCGTTGACGTTGATCTTCTCCAGCGGAATGTCGAGATCGCGGGCGAAGCGCAGTACGACACCGGCGAACGCCTCGTTGATCTCGACCAGGTCGATGTCGTCCATCGTCAGTCCGGCCTTGGCGAGCGCCTTGCGGGTGGCGGGGGCGGGGCCGGTGAGCATGATGGTCGGCTCGGATCCGGAGACCGCGGCCGAGACGATCCGGGCGCGCGGCGTGAGTCCGTACCGCTCGCCGACCTCCTTCGTGCCGATCGCGACCAGCGCGGCGCCGTCGACGATGCCGGAGGAGTTGCCCGCGTGGTGGACGTGGTCGATCTTCTCCACCCAGTGGTACTTCTGCAGCGCCACGGCGTCGAAGCCGCCCATGTCGCCGATGCCGGCGAAGGAGGGCTTGAGCGCGGCGAGGGAGTCCGCGGTGGTGCCGGGGCGCATGTGCTCGTCGTGGTCGAGGACGACCAGGCCGTTGCGGTCCAGGACCGGTACGACGGAGCGCTCGAAGCGGCTGTCCTTCCAGGCCGCCGCGGCCCGCTCCTGGGAGAGCGCCGCGTACTCGTCGACATCGCGGCGGGAGAAGCCCTCGATGGTGGCGATGAGGTCGGCGCCGATGCCCTGCGGTACGAAACCGGTGTCGAAGTTGGTCATCGGGTCGGCGAACCAGGCGCCGCCGTCGGAGGCCATCGGCACCCGCGACATCGACTCGACACCGCCGGCCAGCACCAGGTCCTCCCAGCCCGAACGGACCTTCATCGCCGCCATGTTGACGGCTTCGAGGCCCGAGGCACAGAAGCGGTTCTCCTGGACGCCGGCGACGGTGTCGGGCAGTCCGGCGGCGATCGCCGAGATGCGGGCGATGTCGGAACCCTGGTCGCCGACCGGACCGACCACGCCGAGCACGATGTCGTCGATCGCCGCCGGGTCGAGACCGGGGAAGCGGCTGCGGAGTTCGTGGATCAGACCGACGACGAGGTCGATCGGCTTGGTGCCGTGCAGGGCGCCATTGGCCTTGCCGCGCCCGCGCGGAGTGCGGATCGCGTCGTACACATACGCTTCGGTACTCAAGACTGCAGCCTTTCGAGGGTTATGTCATGCGGGTTGCGTTTCGAGGGTTGTGCAATGTGGGCCGGGCGGGTCCGGGAGGTCAGCCGAGGATCGAGCGGCCGATGATTTCCTTCATGATCTCGGTCGTACCGCCGTAGATGGTCTGGATACGGCCGTCCGTGAAGGCCTTGGCGACGCGGTATTCAGTCATATAGCCGTAGCCGCCGTGCAGTTGGAGACAGCGGTCGGCGACCCGCTTCTGGAGTTCGGTGGCCCACCATTTGGCCATCGAGGCATGGACCGCGTCGAGTTCCCCGTTCGAGTGATCGACGATGCAGCGGTCGAGGAAGGTACGGGTGACGGCGCACTCGGTGGCCATCTCGGCGATTTCGAAGCGGATGTGCTGGAGCTTGGAGAGCGGCCGCCCGAAGGCCTCCCGCTCCTTGACGTACTGGGTGGTGATCTCCAGCAGATATTCGGCGCCGGCGATGCCGGCGACGGCGATGCCCATCCGCTCCTGCGCGAGGTTGGTCATCAGATGGATGAAGGCGCCGTTCAGTTCACCGAGCAGGTTCTCCTTGGGGACGCGTACGTCGTTGAAGAACAGCTCTGCCGTGTCCTGGGACTTCTGGCCGATCTTGTCGAGATTACGGCCGCGCTCGAAGCCCTCGGTGCCGCGCTCGACGACGAGCAGCGACAGCCCTTTGGCGCCGCCTTCGGGCGTCGTCCTGGCGACGACGACCACCAGGTCGGCGAGGATGCCGTTGGAGATGAAGGTCTTGGAGCCGTTGAGGATCCAGTGATCGCCGCGGTCCTCGGCGGTGGTACGGATGCCCTGGAGGTCGGAGCCGGCGCCCGGCTCGGTCATCGCGATGGCGGTGATGATCTCGCCGCTGCAGAAGCCGGGCAGCCAGCGCCGCTTCTGCTCCTCGGTCGCCAGGCCGGTGAGATACGGGCCGATGATGTCGTTGTGCAGTCCGAGCGCGAGCCCGGCGGCGCCCGCTCTGGTGAACTCCTCGGCGAGGACGGCGCTGTAGCGGAAGTCGGTGTTCCCGCCGCCTCCGTACTCCTCCGGCACGGCGAGGCCGAGCAGCCCCTGCCGGCCCGCGGCGAGCCAGGCCTCCCGGCTGACGATGCCGTCCTTCTCCCACTGCTCGTAGTGCGGCAGGACCTCCTTGGCGAGGAAGGTTCGTACGGTCTCACGGAACGCGTCGTGCTCGTCGGTGAAGATCTGGCGCTTCAACGGTCGTCCTCCTTGGCGGTGCCGGCAAGGCCGGGAATGTCCCAGTCGAGAGCGACCTCTGCGGTGTCCGCGCCGGGCTGGGCGGGCGGACGCACCACGGCGCCGGGCGTGGCGGAGAAGCGGGGCGCGGGTGCGGGCTGGGTGAGTCCGCTGTGCTCGACGAAGGTTCCGCGGGCCGCGAGATGCGGATGCGAGGGAGCCTCGCCGAGCGAGAGCACCGGCGCCACGCAGGCGTCCGAACCCTCGAAGACGGCGGTCCACTCGTCGCGGGTCTTCGTCCTGAAGCGGGCGGCCACAGCGCCGCGCAGCTCGCCCCATCGGGCGAAGTCCTTACGGGCCGGGACCTCGTCCTTGATGCCGAGCAGCTCGATGAACTCGTTGTAGAACTGCTGCTCCAGGGCCCCGACCGCCATGTACTCGCCGTCGGCGGTCTCGTAGTTGCCGTAGAACGGGCAGCCGCCGTCGAGCAGATTCGCGCCGCGCCGGTCCTGCCAGCCGCCGGCCGCCATCATGCCGTGGATCATCGTGGCCAGATGAGCGGCTCCGTCGACGATGGCCGCGTCGACGATCTGGCCGGCGCCGCCCTCGGTGCGGGCGTGCTGCAGCGCGGCGAGCACCCCGATGACGAGATAGAGCGAGCCGCCCGCGTAGTCGCCGACGAGGTTGGCCGGTACGGCGGGCGGCTCGCCGGCCTTGCCGATCATGCCGAGGGTGCCGGTGATGGCGATGTAGGCGATGTCGTGTCCGGCGCGCTGGGCGAGCGGGCCTTCCTGGCCCCAGCCGGTCATCCGTCCGTACACGAGCTGCGGATTGCGCGCGAGGCACTCCTGCGGGCCGACCCCGAGGCGCTCGGCGACACCCGGCCGGTATCCCTCGATGAGTATGTCGGCGCGTTCGACCAGGTCGAGGACCTGGCCGGGGCCGCCCTCGGCCTTGAGGTCGATGAGCACCGAGCGCTTGTTGCGGTTGGTGAGGTCGTAGGCCGGATCGATGTTCAGCCCCGCGCCGCCGGGCCGGTCGACCCGTACGACATCGGCGCCGAGGTCGGCCAGCACCATGGCGGCGAACGGGCCGGGCCCGATGCCCGCCAGCTCGACCACACGCACCCCGGCCAGCGGGCCGTTTCCTGTCGCCGCCATTGAGCCCCCAGCACTGTGACACAAATGATGTAACACCAGAGATGGTAAGAACGCGTTCCACTCGACACAAGGGCCTGGGCCGAGCAAGCGCTTAGAACCGGCCGTCGCCGGCTCTGGGAATTCCTGCCCAAACCGCATGTTTACGGCCAATATAGGAGGTGAGCTCGGATCGTCGTCGCACGCTCGGCCTTCGCCCAGCGGCCCGCCGCGTTGATGACCGCACTGCGCCGCGACGCCCGGTGCGCATGTCCTCACACTGGATCCGGCCCCGGGGGCCCGGCATGTTACCGATGGGAAACGCATCTACTGCCAAGCTCGTTCGCACGCTAGCCTCAGCCACCGACAGGACCGCGGGGGCAACGGCGGAGGGGCCATTGAACAGGCAGAACGGTACCGATCGCGCACAGCGCCCGTACGACATCGTGCTCTTTGGAGCCACGGGATTCGTCGGTGTGCTCACCGCGGAGTACCTCGCGGCGCACGCGCCGGACGATTGCCGCTGGGCCGTCGCGGGCCGCAGCCGTCAGAAGCTGGAGCAACTGCGCAAGCGCCTTGCCGCGGTGAATCCCGGCTGCGCCGAGCTGCCGCTGATCGAGACGGACGCGGACGACCCCGACGCGCTGCGCGAACTCGCCGAGTCCACCCGTGTGGTGGCGACGACCGTCGGCCCCTATCTCTGGTACGGGGAGGCGCTGGTCTCGGCCTGCGCGGAGGCCGGGACCGACTACGCCGACCTGACCGGCGAGCCCGAGTTCGTGGACCTGATGTACGTACGCCATGACGCGCGGGCCCGGGAGACGGGGGCGCGGATCGTCCACGCCTGTGGCTTCGACTCGATTCCGCACGACCTCGGCGCGTACTTCACCGTGCAGCACCTTCCGCAGGACGTGCCGCTGCGCGTCGACGGATTTGTACGCTCCAACGCCACGTTCTCCGGCGGTACGTTCGCCTCGGCGCTCACCGCGATGAGCCGAGGACGGCAAATGCTGCAGGCTGCGCACGAACGGCGGCTGCACGAGCCGCGGCTGATGGGACGCCGGGCGCGAGCTCCGCTGGCCGGGCCGCGGTTCAGCCCGGAGACCGGCGCCTGGGCCCTGCCGCTGCCCACGATCGACCCGCAGATCGTGGCGCGATCGGCGGCCGCGCTGCCCCGCTACGGCCCGGACTTCCGCTACCGGCACTATGCGGCCGTACGGACGCTTCCGATGGCGGCGGGCGGTGTGACGGCTTTGGGCGCGCTCTACGGTCTGGCGCAACTGCCGCCCGCCCGGCGCTGGTTGTCGGACCGCCTCAAGCCGGGTGAGGGGCCTGACGAAGGGCGCCGGGCGAAGAGCTGGTTCTCGGTGCGCTTTGTGGGCGAGGGCGGCGGCCGCCGGGTCTTCACCGAGGTCTCGGGTGGTGACCCGGGCTACGACGAGACGGCGAAGATGCTCGCCGAGTCGGCGCTCTGCCTTGCCTTCGACGCGCTGCCGAAAACATCGGGCCAGGTCACGACCGCCGTAGCGATGGGTGATGCGCTGCTGGAGCGACTGCAGACAGCCGGGATCACCTTCCGGGTGGCTGCCACACGCTGAGGTCGGGTGCCGGCCGCCAACACGGCCGGCCGGTCAGCCGGCGGGGCGTCAGCCGGACAGCGCCGTGTAGACCATCGCCCCCACCCAGCCGAAGCCCGCCAGCGCGGACAGGATGAGCACGGCCGTCAGGGTGCGCTCAACGGGGTGGGTGGTGGTCTCGGTGGCGCTGTGCGTCGTCTGTGTCGTCATGCGAGGGAGCATGCCGATCAGGGCCGGCTCATGACATCCGCTCAGATACTCAGTTCCCCTACTCAGTTCCCTCTCAGTTCCCTGACTCGGTTCCCCGACTCGATCCCCCGACTCGATCCCCCGACTCGGTTCTCCGGCCCGGATGCCTGAGTGGCTTCCTCCAGTGCACGCCGGCAGAGCCGGTCGGCCCGGCGCGTGCTCTCGGGGAGCCGGTAGCGGGACGCGAGGTGGAGGGTGTGGGCACAGGCGTTGTCGAGTGTCGTGCGGTGGCCGACGGAGACGAAGACCGGCTTGACTCCGTCCTGGGTGCGCAACGCCCGGCCGACCTCCTCGCCGTCGTCGGCGAGCAGCGGGGCGAAGTCACCGCGGCGCTGACCGAGTTCGCCGTAACTGAAGACGAAGGGGTTCTTGGCGACGCCGATCACCGGCAGCCCGGTCAGTACGCCGAGGTGGGAGGCGAGTCCGAAGCGGCGGGGGTGGGCCAGGCCGTAGCCGTCGCAGACGACCAGACCGGGGTCTGTCGTGAGGGATTCCAGGGCGGCCAGCACGGTCGGGATCTCCCGGAAGGCGAGGAGACCCGGGACGTACGGGAACGCGACCCGGCCGACCGCCGTGGCCTCCTCGACGACGGTGAGCGTCGCGGAGTCCAGGACGACGGCCGCCGCCGCGACGACATCGTGCTCGTCGTCGTACGCCACATCGACACCCGTCACCAGACCGGAGGCAACCGGCGGCCCCGACTCGTCCAGAACGACCCGCGTGCGCAGTTCGTCCTGGACGGCCAGGGCCGCGGTCTCGTCGGCGGGCCAGGCGGGGGGCGTCTCGATGATCTTCATGGTGCCGCCCAGCCTACGGCCCGGTCGGTCCGGCACCAGGGCCTGATCGCGATTCCCGCCTGGCGTAGCCTGGCGATCATGTTCGTACTGGAATTGACCTACACCGCACCCGTCGAGCGGGTCGACGAGCTGCTCGAGGCACATGTGGAGTGGCTGGACGCGATGTACGAGGAGGGCGTGTTCATCGCCTCGGGCCGCAAGAACCCGCGCGACGGCGGGGTGATCCTGGCCGTCGGGGACGACCGCGCGCGGATCGAGACGATCGCGGCGGCCGACCCCTTCACGGTCGGCGGCGTGTGTGCGTACCGGATCACGGAGTTCATCGCGACCAAGACCGCGCCCGAACTCGCCCCGTACCGTCAGCAGCTGCCCTCGTAGGACCGCGGTGCGACGGTTCGGCTAGAACTCCAGCCGCGCGACCCGGCCCTTCTCGCCCGAGGCCCAGCAGCCGAGGTCGGGTGTGCAGTCGACCGTGTCGTACGAACCGGTGTCGACGGTGCGCCAGCTGCGGCCGCCGTCCACCGTCAGATCCGTGCCGGTCGGGCCGACGGCGAGCGCCGCCGACCGGCTGTGCGGCAGCCAGGCAATGCCCGAACGGTAGGCCGGCGGCGGTGTCCTGGACTGCTGCCAGCTGCGCCCGCCGTCCCGGCTGACCGCGCCGGCGCTCGGGGATGCCTGGTCGGCGCGGTAGTCGCCGCCGACCGCGATGCCGTGGGTGCGGTCACGGAAGGCGAGGGCGAAGACTCCACGCGCCGGATCCCCGGCGGGGATGGTCGATTCGGCGACGGTCCAGTTCAGACCGCGGTCGGCGGAGTGCAGTACACGCGCCGTGGCGCCACCGCCGGTCGCCAGCCACACGTCCTTGCTCCCCGAACTGACCAGGCACTGGCCGCTGGCGGCGAAGGCCGCTTCGCCCGGCAGCGCCGCCGGCATCCCGGTGTTCGGCAGCACCTTCCACGACCTGCCGCCGTCGCCGGTCGACAGGATTCGGTACTTGCCGTCCACCGGGTCGCTCATGGCGAGGCCGTGCCGGCTGTCGAAGAAGGTGACGCAGTCGTAGAAGGCCTTCGCGTCGGTGTTGCGGAAGGACTCGGTCCAGCTCGATCCGCCGTCCTCGGTACGGAAGACCCGGGACGCCTCGCCCTCGCCGATGGCCAGCACCACCGCGCGACGGCCGTCGAAGGCCTCGATGTCGCGGAACTCCAGCTCGCCCGCCCCGGGCGGGGAGACGTTCTGCCAGCTGCGGCCGCCGTCCGCGGTACGCAGCACGGTGCCCTTCGAGCCGGCGACCCACGCGGCGTTCCGGCTGACGGCCGCGAGGCCCCGGAACCGTACATTCGTACCGGTGTCCTTGAGGCTCCAGCTCGGCCCCCTACCGTCTGTACCTTCTGCCGTAGCACTGCCCGATGGCTGGGCTGCCTGCGCCGGCGCGGCCAGGGCCGCGGCCACCGCCGCGGCACACAGTCCCACCGACACCGTTCGTCTCGTCTTCCCCATGGACGTCATGGCGCTGGAAGCTAGCCCACGGGCCGGACCCCGTCCAGGGTGCGGCGGACGGCGCGGGTTCCTGGGCTGAGCTCATCTCCCAGCCCAAGGAGTACGAGGGCCGGGAGGTCACCGTCACCTTCGAGTCACGGCGCTGTCTGCACGCGGCCGAGTGCGTGCGCGGTATCCCGCACGTCTTCGACCTGGACAGCCGGCCCTGGGTGCAGCCCGACGGAGCCGCCGCCGACCGGGTCGCCGAGGTCGTACGGCGCTGTCCGTCCGGCGCCCTGCAGTACCGGCTCGCAGACGGCGCGGCCGAGGAGCCGGACCGGCCGACCACAGTGACCCGCTCCCTCGCCGGTCAGCTGGTGATACGCGGCGATCTCGACATCCGCACGGCGTACGGCGACCGTTCACGAGACGCGGGTGATGCTCTGCGGCTGCGGCGCGAGCGGAAATCAGCCGTACTGCGACCATTCGGGGCCCTGCGCCGAACGGCGACAAGTGACGACGTGACGCGGCGAGGGGGACGCGGTGACGGAGGTCACGTTCCCTTCCGATGCACGCAATCGCTCGTTCTGCCGTCTCTCCCGGTGTCAGGGAGACGTCAGCGAGCCGCGCACGAAGGAGCAGGCCTTGTCCACCGTCATCGAGCAGGCCGTGCAGGCCCGACTGGTCGCCTCCGCACCCCAGATGGAGTCTGTTCCGGCCACGCTGCGTTACGACCGCGAGGATCCCTTCGCCGTACAGATGGCCTTCCCGCCGCCGGCGACGCTGGAGGGCAACGAGGTGTCGTGGGCCTTCTCGCGTGACCTGCTCGCGGCGGGTGTCGACGGACCGGCCGGCGTCGGCGACGTACGCGTCAGGCCGTTCGGCTACGACCGTACGGTGGTGGAGTTCCGCGCACCCGAGGGCATCGCCATGGTGCACATCCGTACCAGCGAGGTGCGCCGCTTCCTCAAGCGCGCCCAGGGCATGGTCCCCACCGGCTGCGAGCACCTCTATCTGGACCTCGACCACAATCTCGCCGAGCTGCTGCGCGACGCCTGCTGACGCCCGGCGCCGTGGCCGGCCGGATTCCGACGTCACCCCTGCCGGCGAGCCGAGGTGTCAGCTGCCGCCGGAGGCGCCCGCCGCGGGCGCCGACGTCACCTCGAAGATCACCGCGTCCCGTATCTCCTGGATGACGTTCCTCAGCGTGGGAGCGGCCGCACTGCTGCGTTCCGTCAGCGCGTCGATCCGGTCCTTGTGGCGCCTGCGCTCATCGGCGGTGGCGAGGGTGCGCACTTCTGCCGCGGCCGCGAGTGCGACGAGGGCGGCGTCGCGGTCGGAGATCTCGGCCACCGGCACCGGACCTCCGAGCACCGCACGCGTCTCCTCGCGCAGCGACTTCACCACGTCAGCACGGTCGAGTTCGTACTGCGCGGCGGAGAAGAGGCCGAGCAGCCGCCCGCGTCTCCTGCGCAAGTAGCCGGCTCCGGCCAGCTGCTTACGGACGGCTTCGAGGGTGTATGTGGCGTGGTGCGTCACCCACCTCTTCCAGGTACGTGGCCTGGACTCCTCGACGAGTTCCAGCAGTTCGTCGAGCACGGGGTCACCGGTGAGGTTGTCGCCGACGGGCCGGGCAACGCCGTCGGCTTCGGCGAGCATGCCGCGCTGGGCCAGCTCGGTGAGCGCCCCGGCCCGTACGAGTGGGGCGAGGCAGGACGTGCCGGTGGGCGTCATCCGCTCGGTGTCCCAGGACAGGAGATAGAGCCGGGCGGCGATCGAGAGCGATCCATTGGGCACGGGCGGAGCCTCCTTGTCCCGGTGCTGTCCCGGTCGGTCCCGGGGCCGGTCGCGCAGGTCCCGATCACGATAATTCGTTGACAGTGCCCGAGCGTCCTCGTACGTTGTACAGCGGTCCTGTTGTCGTCGATTGGAGTAGGACGTTGCTCGTCTGAGGTCCTGAGACACCGTGCGGTACAGCTGCTTCAAGCATGCTGCGCGCATCGCGTGCGACCTCGGCGCTCGAGCCGTCCTCCCCGACCGGGACCTTTCTCGTGTTCCCGGCGATCGTCGCCCGTATTCCGGTGTCTCCACCCGTTGCCCTTGCCACTTCCACGCAACCGGGAGACCCGTATGTCTACTCTTCCCACCTACATCACCTGCTCCTCGCTCACCTTCGCCTGGCCGGACGGCACCGGGGTCTTCGACGACTTCCAGCTGGCGGTCGGCCCGGGCAGGACCGGTCTCATCGGCCTCAACGGATCCGGAAAATCAACGCTGTTGAAGCTGATCTCCGGTGAACTCACGCCGTCAGGCGGAGCAGTACGCACCGCGGGCGAGATCGGCCGGCTACCGCAGAACCTGGTGCTCGACACCGCCCTGCGAGTGGACGAGGTGCTGGGCATCGCCACCACGCGCGCCGCGCTGCACGCCATCGAGGCGGGTGATCCGAGCGAGGAGAACTTCACAGCGGTCGGCGACGACTGGGACGTCGAGGAGCGGGCGCGCGCCACCCTCGACCAGCTCGGTCTCGGCCATGTCGGACTCGACCGCACCATCGGCGAGGTGTCGGGCGGCGAGGGCGTACTGCTGCGGCTGGCCGCACTTCTGCTGGCCGAACCGGATGTCCTGCTGCTCGACGAGCCGACCAACAACCTCGATCTGTACGCACGTCGGCGGCTGTACGACGCGGTCGCCGCCTGGTCCGGAGTGATGGTCGTGGTCAGCCACGACCGTGAACTCCTGGAACTGGTCGACCAGATCGCCGATCTGCGCGACGGGGAGGTCAATTGGTACGGCGGAAACTTCACGGCGTACGAGGAGTCGCTCGCCGTCGAGCAGGAGGCGGCGGAGCGCATGGTGCGTGTTGCCGAGGCCGACGTGCAGCGGCAGAAGCGTGAACTGGCCGACGCCCACCTCAAGTTGGCCCGCCGTAAGCGGTACGGGCAGAAGATGTGGGACTCCAAGCGCGAGCCGAAGATCGTTATGGGGGCGCGCAAACGCGCGGCCCAGGAGTCGGCCGGCAAACACCGCATCATGCACACCGAGAAACTCGCCGAGGCGAAGGAGCGGCTCGACGAGGCCGTGGACGCGGTCCGCGACGACGACGAGATCCGTATCGAGCTGCCGTTCACCAAGGTCCATCCGGGCCGTGGTGTGCTGCGGTTGAAGGAACTGACATTGCGTTATGGGGCGGAGGTGAAAGGAGAGTTCGAGGTACGCGGCCCCGAACGGATCGCGCTCGTCGGGCGCAACGGAGCGGGCAAGACCACTCTGCTGCGTACGATCACCGGCGAGCTGGAGCCGGTCGCCGGCGAGGCGGTGGCCGAGGTCCCGCTCCGCTTTCTGCCGCAGCGGCTCGATGTGCTCGACGACGGGCTGAGCGTGGTGGAGAACGTGGCGCGGTTCGCGCCCGATGCGACCAACAACCGGATCAGGGCGCGGCTGGCCCGCTTCCTGTTCCGGGGCGCGCGTGCCGACCAGCCGGCCGGCACGCTCTCGGGCGGAGAGCGGTTCCGTGCGGCGCTCGCCGCGCTGCTGCTCGCCGAACCGGCGCCGCAGCTGCTGATGCTCGACGAGCCGACGAACAACCTGGACATGGCGAGCGTACGAAGGCTGACGGCGGCGCTGGAGTCGTACGAGGGAGCGCTGATCGTGGCCAGTCACGATGTGCCGTTCCTGGAGTCGATCGGCATCACGCGCTGGCTGCTGCTGGACGGTGAGCTCCGTGACATCACCGCGGACGAGGCACGGGACGGGGGGCTTCCGATGACGTGAGCGCGATGCGCCTGATGGGAGCGTGATGCGCCTGGATCGTAAGGCGATGCGCTCCCCGGCCGGCCGGGATTCCGGACAGAAAATGTCTGGAATCCGGGTTGGCGCCAGGTCTCCTGCGGAGAACGTCGTCATCGCCGGTGCGCGCACAGCCGGGCGGCACGGCCGCAAGGACCCGGCGCCACCGGCACCGCCCGCTCCCACGGGCGGCCCACCGGGGATTCCATCGCCCCCGGACGGCGGGCCATGATGGGCGCGACCAGACCCCGGACAGACCTGGAGAGCGCCCGTGCCCAGCAGGAAAGCCCTGATCCGTCGCCCCAGCCCGCGCCTCGCCGAGGGCCTGGTCACCCATATCGAGCGGACCACGGTCGACGCCGCACTGGCGCTCGAGCAGTGGGAGACATACGCCGAGACGCTGCGCGAGCACGGCTGGGAGACCGTCGAGACAGAGCCGGCCGACGACTGCCCGGACAGCGTCTTCATCGAGGACACGGTGGTCATGTACCGCAATGTCGCGTTGATCGCCCGCCCGGGGGCCGAGTCCCGCAGGCCGGAGACGGCGGCCGTCGAGGAGACCCTGGCACGGCTCGGTTGCTCGGTGAACTGGGTCTGGGAGCCCGGCACCCTCGAAGGCGGCGATGTCCTGAAGATCGGCGACACGATCTACGTGGGCCGCGGCGGGCGTACGAACGCGGCTGGGGTGCAACAGCTGCGCGCCGCCTTCGAGCCGCTCGGCGCACGTGTCGTGGCCGTGCCGGTGAGCAAGGTGCTGCATCTGAAGTCCGCGGTGACCGCGCTGCCGGACTCCACCGTCATCGGATACCCGCCGCTGGTGGACACCCCGACGGTCTTCCCGCGGCATCTCCCGGTGCCGGAGGAGTCGGGTGCGCATGTGGTGCTGCTCGGCGGCGGAAAGCTGCTGATGGCGGCGAGCGCGCCGAAGTCGGCGGAACTGCTCACGGACCTCGGCTACGAGCCGGTCACGGTCGACATCAGCGAGTTCGAGAAGCTCGAAGGGTGCGTGACTTGCCTCTCCGTACGCCTCCGCGACCTGTACGCATAACTGAACGTAATAGGACAACTTCATACCGGGCTTGGCCGAAGCCTTACTGCCGCCTTAACCTACGGTCTCGTAACCTACGAATCCGTAGGTAACTCTCCCGTCCCCAGGAGCACCCGTGACGATCACCTCTCCCCACCTCGGCAGTTCGGAAGCGTGGACCGACGCCCGACTGCTGTTCGCGCTGGAGGAGGTGGTGGAGAAGGAACTCAACCGCCATCTCAAGGTCGCCAAGGACTGGATGCCGCACGAGTACGTCCCGTTCACCGACGGCCGCAACTTCCCCGGTTACTTCGAGGACGGCCAGGCCTGGGAGCCTGAGCAGTCCAAGGTCACCGACATCGGCAAGATCGCGCTGGTCGTGAACCTCCTGACCGAGGACAACCTCCCCAGCTACCACCACGAGATCGCCTCGCTCTTCGGCCGCGACGGCGCCTGGGGCACCTGGGTGCACCGCTGGACCGCGGAGGAGGGCCGGCACGGCATCGTGATGCGCGACTACCTGCTCACCTCGCGCGCCGTCGACCCGGACAAGCTGGAGCAGTTCCGGATGGCGCACATGGCGGAGGGCTTCGAGTCCGACAACCGCCACTCGATGCTGCACTCGGTGGCGTACGTCGCCTTCCAGGAGCTCGCGACCCGCGTCTCGCACCGCAACACCGGCCACCAGTCGGGCGACCCCGTCTGCGACCGGATGCTGGCGCGTATCGCCACCGACGAGAACCTGCACATGGTCTTCTACCGCAATCTGCTGGGCGCGGCCTTCGAGCTCGCCCCGGATCTGACCATGCAGGCCGTGCGCGATGTCGTCGTCAACTTCCGGATGCCAGGACATGGCATGCCGGGCTTCGAACGGGCCGCGGCGCAGATGGCGATCGGCGAGATCTACAACATGCGGATCCACCACGACGACGTCCTGCAGCCGGTGCTGCGCTTCCTGAAGGTGCTGGACATCGACGGGCTGGGCCCGGAGGGCCTCAAGGCGCAGGAGGAGCTGGGCCTGTACATGGGCGGGCTGGACTCCGAGGCGACCAAGTTCGACGAGAAGCTGGCGGCGCGCAAGGCGCGGATGGCAGCGCGGGCGGCGGGCTGACCGTCCGGGCGCCGTCCCGGCCGTCTGAGCGTCCCGGCCCTCCCGGCCGTTCGGGCGCCGTCCGGGCCGTTCGAGCGCCGTCCGGGCTATTCGTACGCCGTCACCGTGCGCATGGCCGCATCGCGCACGTCCGCGTCCGCGTCCGCATGGCGACGCCGCTTCCGTAGCTGCACCCGCCACGGCTCGGCCCAGGACGTGCGCGAGCCGCCGGCCGAGGTGACCCGTCACGGCGAAGAGCTCTTCGGTGCGACCGTCGGCCTCGGCGAGCGCGTGGGCGGCTTCGAGCAGCGTCCCGGTGTCGCCCGGCCTGTCCCGGCCGCCGAGCCGCTCGCGCAGCACTTCGGCGGTGCGTGCCGCGAGTGCGGGGCGGCAACCATCGCGCGCAGCAGCTGTTCGCGTACGGCGGTGGGGGCGCCGAGGCTCGCGGCGACCCGCAGGGCCCGGCCGCGGACGAACGAGTCCGGGTCCGCGAGCCGCGCGCCGACCCACTCGGCGTCCCCGCCCACAGCGGCCGCGACGACGGCGAGCCCGCGCTCGTAGGGACCGCGCTGATCGAGCTCGGCCAGCAGCGACCGCAACTCCGCACGACTCATCTCCCCGGCGCGCACGACAAGTTCACGTCTGCCTGCTGAGAAGCGGTGAGCCGTACTGAATAGCCGAGCTGTACGGAATAACGGGCCCGTGATCGAGGGACCTTCACCGGGCGCCGTGCCCAAGCTGATCGTCACAGCGGGTGTGCCGTCGCCCGAGCGCGACGAGGGGTGGAGGGGGCGGGGCGGCTGGAGTCGAACCAGCGTGTTCCGGTTCTGGAGACCGGCGCGTCTGCCTCTGCGCTACGACCCCGCCCTTGCCGGAGATCCTAGGTCAATCCGCTCACCGGCGCGGGCCGGCCCTGAAGACAAGCGCGGTCCGTCTGGGCGGCGGCGAGTACGCCGGTGCCGCAGATTCCCGCGAACGACTCCGGCACTCCCGCGAAGGACTCGTCCCACTTGGCTCGTCCCGCTCGACTCGTCCCGCTGCGTCACCACGCCGCTTCCCGGTAGTCCTTGAGGAAGACGCCGGCCACCGGGGCGCCGGCCTCGCCCCGCACGATCGGGTCGTACACCCGGGCCGCTCCGTCCACGATGTCCAGCGGAGTCCGGAATCCTTCGGCGGCGATCCGTGACTTCTTCGGCACCGGGTTCTCGTCGGTGATCCAGCCCGTGTCGACGCTGCACATGTGCACGCCCTGCGCGGCGAGTTCGGGCCCGCTGGTGCGGGTGAGCATATTGAGTGCGGCTTTCGCCATATTGGTGTGCGGATGCCCGGCCGTCTTGCGCCGTACCGCGAACCGGCCCTCCACAGCTGTCACATTCACGATGTAGCGGCTCTGGTGGGGCGAGGCGAGCAGCAGCGGCAGCAGCCGGTCGACGAGGAGGGTGGGGGCCAGCGCGTTGACGAGCTGTGTCTCCAGCAGCTCGGCGGGATCCAGCTCGCCGATGCGGGCCGACCAGGAGTTGGCCGGCGCGGTGTCGGGCAACAGTCCTGCCTCGTCGGCCTCGGGCAGTACGAGCGCGAGGGCTGCCCGGGCGGCTGACACCTCCCCGGCGGCCCGCATCGGCTCGTAGCCCGGCGCGCGCACAACTGCGCCGGGGAGCGCCGCGCGCTCCCCGGAAGCCAGCAGCGCGTATGACTCGGGCGGGCGGCGGACCGTCTGGGCGGCGTTGTTGACGAGGATGTCCAACGGCTCGCCGTCCCGGCGCAGCCGCTCGCACAGACCCAGTACCTGCCGGGGATCGCGGAGATCGATGGCGATGACCGTGAGCCGGTCGAGCCACTTCTCACTGCCGGGCGCCGCGTGGAAACGGTTCAGGGTGTCGTGCGGGAAACGGCTGGTGACCAGGAGTTCCACGCCGTCGCGCAGCATCATCAGCGCGAGCTGGAAGCCGATCTTCACCCGGCCGCCGGTGAGGAGCGCGCGGCGTCCGGAGAGGTCGGTGCTCATGGTCCGCCGCGCGGTGTTGTCGGCGGCGCACTCGGGACAGAGCAGGTGGTAGAAGGAGTCGGCCTGTCGATAGAACGACTTGCACACGTAGCAGCGCCGCGGACGGTTGAAGACCCCGCCGGTCGTTCCGGCGGCCTCCAGCGGCGCGTCCTCGCGCCGGGCGAGGGCGCCGGTCGCGGTGCCGGCCACGACGGCCGCGTCGGCGTCGGCGCGCGCGTTGTTACGTGACTTGCGCCTGCGATTCCGGCCGTCCCGGGCGAAGGAGGCGGCGACCTGCTCGGCCCGCAGGCGTACCGGGTCGTCGACGGGCAGCGCGCGCAGTCTGCTCACCGTGCGGTCGAACGCAGCGAGCTCTTCGTCGCTGATGTGCTGCATCTGCTGTCCCGCCCCGTCATTCCCTGCGGTGGTCGGATCCCGTGCGGTGGTCCCGTGCGGTGGTCCCGGACGGCGGTCCCGGACGGATTCGGACCGGCGTATAAGCCCTGACAAGGCGGGGCGCCTGCCTCTGCGCTACGTCCGGGCATTGGCGGCGATCTTAGCCCCTCGCCTTGCCCGGGGCGTCAGCGCCCCGTGACCCCCGCCACCCGTCAGAGTGACGTGGTTTATTCAGGTTTGGCGTTGATCTGCAAGGGTGGTCGGCCATGGAATCCGATCTTCAGGTGAACACCGACCAGTTGGGCCGTTTCGCCACTGCGCTGAGTCGCTCGCTGACCTCACTCAGCGAGGCGAGAAGGGCGCTGGAGCACGTACGGGCCGACCAGTTGGGCACGAAGGAGCTGGACGAGGCGTGCGACGGCTTCCAGGGGCGGTGGAAGTACGGGGCGGACCAACTGAGCGCGAGGATCAGGGCGGTGCACGTCGGAGTGCAGCTGAGCCGCGAGGGCTACGCCCAGGTCAACAAGGCGATCGAGTCGGCGTTCAGGGCGGTGGATTCGCGTGCCTGAGTACCCGCATCTTGGCTGGAACCCGGTCCCGGGAAGCCCCTCGGCGATCGCCGCGCTCCAGACGAAGCTCAGCACGTCGGCAACGGCACTGGGCACGGCGCACCGCCTGGTCGACCAGTTGCTCGGCGAGAGCGCGTACTGGCGCGGCGAGGCGGCGGACGCGTTCCGGGAGTCGCTGGACGGGGACTTGCCGCGGGACTTGAAGAACGCGCACCGGTCCGTGTCCAAGGCAGCGTCGAAACTGCGGAGGTGGCACGACGATCTGGTGGGCTACCAGGCGACGGCGAAGAAGTACGACACGCGGGCGATGCTCGAACAGGCGGCGCTGACGCGGGCGGAGACCCAGCACGAGCGCGTCCGGACGGCGCCGGACCTGCCGGAGTCGGATCTGGCGGCGGCGACGGCCGCGGTGACGAAGGCACGGGAGGCGCTTGAGTCGGTGCGGAGGCTGGCGCGGGAGCTGGAGGAGACGCACAGGGTGGAGGCGGGGCGGATCGCGAAGGCGCTCAACGAGGCGACGGACAAGCTCGCGCCGCAGGAGCCGGGTGCGTTGAGCAACGCGATGGACTGGGTCGGCGACAACTTGGGCGACAGCCTGAGCCTGTTGTCGGCCTCACTCGGCCTCATCGCCATCTTCGTCGCGGCCCCTGTCGCCGTGCCCCTGCTGTTCGCCGCAGCCGGACTGAGCCTTGCGGCCTTCGTCTCTCACACATCCGACCCCAAGCACGACTCCGCCCTGAAAGCCGGTTTCACCCAGGGCAAGTTCGACGGCCAGTTCTGGTCCAGCGTCGTCACACTCGGCGGGGACGCCCTGGGAGCCTTGCCGGGTGTGGGTGCCGTCGCACAAGGGGCCAAGGGTATGGCTGCGGCAACCCGGGCAGGCGTTGCCGCCGAGCAGGGTGCTTCGGCGACGTTCCGCAGCGGAGCCCGCGCGTTCGGGGTCGATTCCACCGCTGCGATGCGCGAGGCCGACGCAGGGCCGAAGCCCGTCCTGGACTGGGTCGTCCGCAAGACCAGTCCGCAGGCCGAAGTGCCCCTTCAGGCCGGCGTAGCCGGCAGCGCAGTGGTGACGTCGGGCATCGGGCTCAGTCCCGCCGACGACAACGACGCCGTCAAGAACACGGCGACGGGGGTGGACGGCGCGCGCTTGGCCGCGTCCGACACCCCAGGAGCAGGAATCAACGCAGCCCGCACGTGGGCTCAACTCGCTCATTAGGAGCACTGACGTGGCATACGCCGCCGCCACAGAGCCACCGGCGAACAGCTGCTGGTTCCGTCTCCCTCCGGGATTCATCGATCTCGAGCAGGACACATTGGACGAATTGAGGCAACGCCTCAGCGACGACCTCGCGTTGCTTCACCGGGACCCAGCCGTGCGAGATCACCGCCTCCACGAAGCGCAGGTGCTTCTGGGACTGCTCAGCGACCTGTATGTGCAGGCCACGATGCACCTGGCCTTGGGCCTCCACTCAGATGGGGATCAGGGAGTCTCCACTTCCGTGCTCTCACTCTCGGACGTCCCCATCAATGCAGCCACCCGCACGCTGGCCGCAGCCAAGTGCGGTCTTCAGCTGGCGACCAGTCCCTTCGGAACAGTTCTCCGGCGCGAAATCGTGGATCTGCCCTGCAGTGCGGGGGCGGCTCTGGTGACGTCTCTCCTGCCGGACCCATCCGTCGGAGGCGAAGCGGGGGTTCCGTCGGCGAACCCGGGGGTGTTCCAGGCGCGCCTGAGTGTTGCCCGCCCCACAGGTGCACGGGTGGTACTCATCGACCTGACCACAACCGCTGTCGGATTCGTGGACGAGTACACAGAGATCCTGCTCGGCATTGGACGGACTGTCAGCTTCACCGATCCCAACCCTCAGCCCGAACCTCCGCTCCGCCGGAGCCGTCTGTTGGAGGTTCTGCTGTGACTCGTCCCGCACCGGCTCCGCCGTTGACGAAGACGGCCTTCGAGCATCCGCCTACGGCGGAGGGCTACGGCAGGATTGTCCGTCGGCGCCGGTGGTGGCTCGCGGGATTTCTGTGCGCGCCCCTCGGGCTCGTCACTGCGGGTGCCCACCTGCGGGCCCCTGAGTGGGCCATCCCCCTCTTCGCCCTGGTAATGCTGATCTCACCGGTTACCGCACTGATCTCGGCCTTGGCCCTGATCCACACGCCACGAACGGCTCGCATTCTCCAGTCCTACCCGTGGCGCGCGTACCAGTGCAGCTATCCACCCCGCGGCCAGCGCCAGGACTTCCTCATCTCCGTCAGCGTTGCCCCGGATCAAGAGCTGCTCCTGCACACCTCCCCGTACCGCTGCAACTTGCAGTACAAGCGCAATGAGCATCCGGACACCATCTGGTTCGCTGGTGACCCGGCATGCGGTGGTGTGGTGTCCCCTGCGGGGGGCCACTATCCAGTCCGGGCAGTGCGTACCGGCCTGTGGCAAGGCCGCCCGCTGGAGCTGCCTGCGGCCGATGCCCTGGCCGAGGGCGCTGGGCTGGCCAAGGAGGGACGGTACCTGCGCCGCTGGTTCTGAGGAGCCCGATGGGTCCCCGAGGGGGACGGGTTCAGCTCCGCCCGCGCTGGAGGCGGTACCGCTCCTTCTCCGACAGCCCGCCCCACACCCCAAATCTCTCGTCATGCGCCAGCGCGTACTCCAAGCACGCCACCCGCCCCTCGCAAGCCCCGCACAGCTGCTTCGCCTCCCGCGTCGACGACCCCGGGGCTGGGAAGAAGAATTCCGGCCCCGTCTGGGCGCACAACGCGGTCTCCTGCCAGGAGAGTTCATTGTCAGTGATGGTGTTGATCGGCATGCAGGACACCGTGCCCCGCGCCGATAAACGCCCGGTCAATGAAGGATCAACGACCCCCACAGCCACCCGCGCCCACCGGCATCGAGGACCCGCCACGAACCGTACAGATCCTCGAGGCCGCCGACGGTGCGGCGCGCCCCGCGCGAACGTGTCAGCTCTGCTGCTCGCCCTGCATCACCGCGAACCGCGCGCCCGCCGGGTCCGCCAGTTTCGCGAAGCGGCCCACGCCCTCCATGTCGACCGGCGCCATCCTGACCTTGCCGCCCAGCGCCTTCGCCATGGCGACCGATGCGTCGCAGTCCACGACCTCGAAGTAGGGCAGCCAGCACGGCCCGTCCGCCGCCTCCACCGGGTCCGCCGCGAGCGGGGCGACGCCGCCGAACATCGCGTCCGGGGTCGCGCCGGCCGGGTTGACCATGATGTAGGAGCCGCTGCCGTCCGGCAGCGGCATGGTGTTCGTCTCCCAGCCGAAAACACTGGTGTAGAAGCTCACGCCCGCGCCCGGGTCCGGCGTGTACAGCTCCATCCAGCACAGCGAGCCGGGATCGTTGACGAGGTCCAAGCCCTTGTTCCGGCCGGGCTGCCACGTCGCGAAGCCTGCGCCGGACGGGTCGTTGAAGACCGCCATGCGGCCCATTTCGAATACGTCCATCGGTTCGAATACGACGGCGCCGCCGGCCTGCTCGACCGACTTGGCCGTGGCGTCGGCGTCGGGCGACTGGAAGTAGACGCACCAGCCGGGGGCGCCCTGCTCCGGAGTGACCGTCATGCCACCGGCGACGGTCCTGCCGTCCTGCTGGAACATGCCGTAGCCGCCGGCCTCGGGTCCCGCCGACCGGAAGGTCCAGCCGAACAGGCCGCCGTAGAAAGTGCGCGCCTTATCGATATCGGGTGTGCCGAGGTCGATCCAGTTCGGGGAGCCGGTGACAAAGCGGGTGGTGAGCATCGTGCGCTCCTTCTCGGGATCCCGTTGCCTGTCGTCCGAGTCTGCTCCCGATCGCGTAGCGGCGCATCCAGGAAGGCCGGCTCCCGCAAGGCGTCGTACACCGTAGAAGTGGGCGAATTCCATTTGCGCGCGAGCCGCCGGCCCCTGCAGGATCCCGGGAATGAGAAACAGAAAGGCTCATGCCGCGCAGGCGCCGCATGCCGCCGCCCTCGGCCAACGCACCGCCGCCGGACTCCGTGATCCGCCGCGGATGCCGTCAGAACACAGCCCTTGCCGAGGAGCGCCTTGAAGACCGTACCTCTGACCCCGTAAGCCCGCCTGCCGCGCGCGCACCGGGATCTGCCGATCATCACCAGCACGGTGGATGCCTACGGCCGCGCGCACTGGCTGCTCGTCGAGCGGCCCGATGCCATGCCGAACGGTCCGTACGACGCCCTCGTCGTCACTGTCGACGACGGCAGCGTCCACCGGACCCATCTCAGCGCGGTGACGGCGGAGCACCCCCTGCTGGACGCCCTCCCGGACGGCGGTTTCGTCCTCGCGAACGCGCGCAGCCCCAAGCACCGGCACAGGGACAAAGTGCAGATCTTCGACGCTCTCGGTCGCCCTTCCTGGGCCTTCACCGTCGGCGACGGTATTGCGCATCTGCTCGCCGACGAGGCGGGCGATCTGTGGATCGGCTACTTCGAGAAGGGTGTACTCGGCGATCGGCTCAGCGCCCCGGGGTGCGGCGCTGGTCCTCGACCGGGGATGCGCTCTGGGAGTTCAAGCCGACGTCCGGAGCCGACTCGATCCTCGACTGCTACGCCCTCAATGTGGGCCGGCGCGCCGCCTGGGCCTACACCTACACGGCCTTTCCGCTGCTGGAGATCCGCGACGACCGCCCCGTCAAGGTGCGCACCAGCCCGGTGAAGGGCGCTCACGCAATCGCCGTGCACGGCGACCGGGTCGCCTTTTTCGGCGGGCACGGGGATGACAGCGGCCGCCTCGTCGTGTGCGCGCTCACCGAAAGCGCCGCCGAGCCGGTCACGTACAGCACCCTCGTCCGGCCCGAAGGCGGCGAGATCGGCCGCCGCCGGGTCGTCGGCCGCGGCCCGCGTGTCTATGTACAGGACGCGCCGTACACCGACTGGGGCGTATGGGACCTCAGCGGCTGACACCGTCAGTGGCTGTGCCCGCTCCGCGCCGAGTGCGAGTCCGCGGCGACATGGTGCGGCTCGTACCCCGGAATCGTGCCGTCCGGCTTCGCCACCAGGAACAGGCCCGCCATTCCCATGTCGGAGTGGCTCTGCACATGGCAGTGGTACATCCACGCGCCCGCGCCCACATGTTCGCCCGCGATGACCTGGAAGCCGAAGGAGTCCGCCGGTCCTGTGATCTTGTTGTCGATGACGCGGCTGACGTCGGCGGGCCCTTCCAGCAGACCCGTCCTGTTGTCCGCCCAGCGGTGACCATGCATATGGAACGTGTGGTAGTACTCGCCGTGCGTGATCATGACGATCTCGACCCGATCGCCCACCGTGGCCTGGAAGTTGGGGCTCTGGTCGCCCGTCTTGTTGTTGATCGTCATGTCGTTGAAGACGATCGTGAACTGCTTGTCCGGGAGGATGTCGCCTTTCCTGCGGACCACCACAGGCCCGTAGAGACCCTTGCGGATACCGCCCGTCCCGTGGTCCGTGCCCACCACATGGTCGTGGTAGTGCCAGTAACCCGCGCTGCCCGCGCGCCAGGTGCCGTCGGCCCGCTTGCCCGGGGTGTGGGTGCGCCAGGTGTACGTACGCGTGCCGCCGGGTTCGACATGGCTCCTGCTCAT
Organism: Streptomyces sp. NPDC060064; assembly: GCF_042736455.1. Lineage (NCBI taxonomy): Bacteria > Bacillati > Actinomycetota > Actinomycetes > Kitasatosporales > Streptomycetaceae > Streptomyces > Streptomyces sp. NPDC060064. The sequence continues at coordinate 5,275 of NZ_JBHWWF010000018.1, read as the reverse complement.
CCTGGTGCCGTCGTTGGCGATGTCGTAGTCAACGCCGTGGGCGTGCAGGCTTACCGGTACGTCCGTGGTGTTCTCGAACTCGATGTGCAGCGTGTCGCCCTCGATGAGCTCGATCAGCGGTCCCGGGACCGTCGCTTTGCCCTTCTCCAGGCCATAGCCCATCTGACCGTCCGCCAATTTTTCCGCGTACAGCTTGAGATGGAGTATCCGACCTCCGGCCGGCGCAGTCCTCGGTGCGCTCTCCGCCGAGGTCGCGTCGGTGGCGGAGGCGAGGGACAACGATGTCACGCCCGTCGCCGCGACCGCGCTCCCGGCCAGCAGGCGCTTGTTGAAGCTCCGTCTGTCCATGCCGAACTCTCCAGTCTCGTACGGAGATTGACGGGGTTCAGCTGACCCCGGGGACGGCCACACGGTAGTCGGGCGATCTTTGTTTATCCACAGTCAGGACAAAGTTCGTGCCATTGAGGTCATTCCTATTGGCGAACCGCGAAAAGGGGTCTAGTTTCCAAGGCTGTTGTTGTGACCTAAGAGGGGTGGGTGACCACATGCAGCGCACACCACATCACCGGTCGAGATCCCGAAGAAGCGGTCTGGCGGCGGCCCTTGGGGTCGGCGCACTGACTGCGTCCCTGCTCGGCGGCGGGACCGCAGCCTCCGCCAAGCCCTATCCGGAGCCACCGTCGACAACGTTGTCCCTTCCGTCGCCGCCGGGCGGCCAGAACGTACGGGTGCTCGTCTTCCACGCCTCGGCCACCGAGGAGTCGCCGACCGTCGACGCCGGTATCGCGGCGATAGAGACCATCGGGCAGACCGGGCCCGCCGCAGGCCGTTTCAAGACCGAGGCGACCGACGACGCCTCGGTCTTCACCCATGCCACCAGGCTCGGCAAGTACAACGCGGTCGTCTTCCTCACCGGCGGCGGCGATGTGCTCGACCCGGAGCAGGAGGCCGGGCTCGAGTCGTATCTGGAGGCCGGCGGAGGCTTCCTCGGCATCCATGACGCGGCACGCACCGAACCGTACTCCGACTGGTTCACCGGGCTGATCGGTGCCCGGCCGGCCGGTGCCGCAAGTGCGGTCCAGCGCGCGGTCGTCGAGGTCGGCGACCGTCAGCATCCGGCCACCAAGTCGCTACCGCTGCAGTGGAAGCGGCCCGACAGGTGGTTCAACTGGGCGGTGAACCCCTCCGGCAACGTGCACACCGTGGCCCGCGTCAAGGAGAACTCCTACACGCCGGGCACCGGCGCCAACGGCTGGGACCACCCGGTCTCCTGGTGCCGTGACTACGACGGCGGCCGCTCCTTCTACACCGGCATGGGCGGTACGGTCGACAGCTTCGCCGAAACCGACTTCCGCGACCATCTGCGCGGCGCGCTCGCCTGGACCACCCGGCTCTCGCGCGCCGACTGCAAGGCGACCATCAACGCCAACTACACCGCCGAGCGCGTCACCCAGCCCAACAAGCCCGGACAGAACGACCAGATCGGCGAGCCGCACGGCCTGGTCACCGCCCCGGACGGGCGGGTCCTCTACATCGGGCGCGGCGGCGCCGACTCGAGCAAGCCCGTCGTCACCGACTGGAACAACCCCGACGTCGGCAAGGGCCGGGGCGAGATCCACGTCTACGACCCGAAGACCAAGAAGGTCACCCTCGCCGGGGCGCTGGCCGTCTTCGGCAACAAGGGCGGCGGCGATGAGCTGATCAAGGTCGAGGAGGGGCTGCTCGGCATCGAGCTGGACCCGGACTTCATGTCCAACGGCTGGGTGTATCTGCACTACACACCGCACTCGCAGATCAACCGCGACACGCAGATGGCCGAGCGGCGCGTCTCGCGCTTCACGCTCGACCTGGCCGCCGACAAGCTGGATCTCGCCTCCGAGAAGGTCCTGCTCAAGTGGCCGGTACAGATCCACAGTTGCTGCCACGCGGGTGGCGGGATGGCCTGGGACTCCCAGCAGAATCTCTATATCGCCACCGGCGACAACAACTCCTCCGGTTTCAGCGGCGGTTACTCCGGCAACAACCCGGAGCCAAACTTCAAGGGCGTATCCTTCGCCGACGCGCGCCGTACCGCCGGCAACACCAACAACCTCAACGGCAAGATCCTGCGGATCCACCCCGAGGACGACGGGACGTACACACTCCCGGCGGGCAACCTCTTCACGGGCAAGGAGCAGGACGAGGGCGGCGGCAAGACGCGCGGCGAGATCTATGTGATGGGCGTACGCAACCCGGCGCGCATCTTCATCGACAAGTCGACGGACATCCTCTACGCGGGCTGGGTCGGCCCCGACGCCGGTGCGCCGAGCACCACCTGGGGCCCGGCCAAGTACGACACCTTCTCCGCCATCATCAAGGCGGGCAACCACGGCTGGCCGTACTGCATGGGCAACAAGCAGCCCTACCGCGACCGCAATCTGCCCGATCCGAGTAAGCCGCTCGGCTGGTACAACTGCGACGCCCCGAAGAACGAGTCACCGAACAACAACGGCCTGGTGAACCTGCCGCCGGTCACCGGGAACACCATCTGGTACTCGCCGCAGGGCGGCGGCGTGGACTATCCCCGCGACGCGGGCGGCATCCCGAGCTACAAGGTGGAGGAGCAGAAGATCCTGATGCCGTGGCTCAAGGGCGGCGGCCAGGCGACCATGAACGGTCCGGTCTACCGCTACGACGCGGCGAGCACCGGCAAGGACAAGTGGCCGTCGTACTGGGACGGAAAGTGGTTCGTCGGCGACTTCTACGACGGCGACCAGCCGCGGCACGCGGTGCTCACCGACCCCAAGACGGTCGGCAAGGGCGGCATCCCGGTGCACGCCGAATCCCTGAAGAAGATCATCCCGGTCGGGGCCGACGGCATCCGCAACCTCATGGACTGGAAGTTCGCGCCGGACGGTTCGCTGTACGTCCTGGACTACGGGCGCGGATTCTTCACCTCCGACGCCAAGTCGGCGCTCTGGCACATCACCTACAAGGGCGGCGAGGCGACTCCGTCCGCCGACAACCTGGCACGGAAGGCGGCGCAGTGAGACACGTGAGACACAGAACGGCAAAGCTGTGGACGGCCCTGCTCGCGTCGGTGGCGCTGGTCCTCGGGCTGATGTCGGCGGTCGCCTACGGCCAGAGCGACGATCTGGCGGCCGATCAGGTCCTCACTTGGACGGCCGGTGACTCGATCGAGAAGTACGCCTCGTTCCCGACCACCGCGGTGGCGGGGAGGACGACGATCGTGTTCGAGAACAGCACGGCGACCGGCAACACCATGGGTATGCCGCACACGCTGACCTTCGACGTGTCCGATCCCGAGTACAACAACGACGTACCGTTGAACATCCTCGCCAATCCCAGCGACGACCAGGGCGGGAAGCACACCGTCGAGGTCACGCTCACTCCTGGCCGGTACCGCTTCCACTGCACCATCCCCGGCCACGGCGCGATGCAGGGGATCCTGACCGTCACCGAGGGCGGTGGCGAGGACACCACGGCTCCCGACACGACGGCGAAGGTCGACGGCGACAAGAACGCCGACGGCGCCTATGTCGGCCAGGCCACCGTGACCGTGTCGGCGACCGACGCCGGCTCGGGTGTGGACAAGATCGAGTACGCGGTCGGTGCGGCCGGCGCCTGGCAGGCGTACACCACTCCGGTCGTGGTGAACGAGGTCGGCGCGCACAAGATCCGTTACCGGGCCGCTGACAAGGCCGGGAACATCTCTGCGGAGAAGGCGGTCGACTTCTCCGTCGTCGCCCCGCCGACGGACGACAAGACCCCGCCGGAGACATCGGCGACGGTGAGCGGCGAGAAGAACGACCAGGGCCAGTATCTGGGCATGGCCACGGTCACGGTGACCGCATCCGACACCGGCTCGGGCGTCAACACCATCGAGTACGCGATCGGCACGAGCGATGCCTGGCAGCCGTACACGGCCCCGGTGATGGTGCATGAGGCGGGCACGCACAAGGTCCGCTACAAGGCGACCGACAAGGCCGGGAACGCGGCCGTCGAGAAGTCCGTGGACTTCACGGTCGTCACGCCGCCGGCCGAGGACAAGACCCCGCCGGAGACCTCGGCCGGGGTGACCGGTCAGAAGAACTCCGACGGCGCGTACATCACCAGCGCCAAGGTGACGCTCACCGCGACCGACGCCGGCTCCGGGGTCGACAAGGTCGAGTACTCCCTCGACGGCGGTCCCTACCTCGCCTACACCACGCCGGTCATCGTCGACCGGGTGGGCTTCCACACGGTTCTGCACCGGGCCACGGACAAGGCGGGCAACACCTCCCAGGCGCAGAAGGTGACGTTCACGGTCGCCGAGGGCGGCGGGGTCCCGGCGCCCAACTGCCCTGAGTGGGACGAGCGGTTGACGGTGATCGTCGGCACGGTCGACACGGGTGTGCCCAACCGCATCACCCGCAGCCGCTGCACCATCAACGAGCTGATCGAGGACGAGAAGGACTGGTCCTCGCACGCGCTGTTCCTCAAGCACGTGGACAGGGTCCTCGACCAGCTGCTCGCGGACGGCGTCATCGACCAGCGCGAGCACAAGAAGATCTACAAGGCGGCCAAGCAGTCCGGCATCGGCGAGCCGGGCCGGCACACCGGCTACCGCGATCTGTTCGACGGCACGCAGGCGTCGTTCAGCAAGTGGCAGCACGTGGGCGGCGGTTCGTTCGGCCTGGGCGCCGACGGGTCGATGACGAGCGGCACCACCAAGGGCGGTCTCGGCATGCTGTGGTTCCCGCAGCGGCAGTACGGGGACTTCTCGCTGAAGTTGCAGTGGCGGGACGACGCTCCCGGCACGGGCAACGCCAACAGCGGTGTCTTCGTGCGCTTCCCGTACGTCCACGACAATCCGGAGGAGCCGCGCCCCGAGTGGGTCGCCATCAAGTACGGCCATGAGGTGCAGGTCCTGGACCGGCCGGACGGCGACATGTACAAGACCGGCTCGATCTACGGCTTCGACCGGGTCGGACTCGGCGGTGCGGGTGTGACGCCGAAGGGCACCTGGAACGACTACGAGATCCGGGTGGTCGGCCAGCACTACTCGGTGTACCGCAACGGCGTCCTGATCAATGAGTTCGACAATGTGGGCGGCCAGGAGTTCGTACCGCCGCGCGCCGACGACCCGGGCACGGACGGCCGGCGGTACTCCTCCGGCTATATCGGGCTCCAGGTCCACAGCACGACGGACGTGATCTCGTACCGCAATATCCGCGTCCAGGAGCTGTAGCCCCCGGCCCGGCTCGCCGTCGGCTCCCTTCCCGCAGGCGGGAAG